>DOKV01000023.1 GCA_003510765.1 Clostridiaceae bacterium
GATTGTCTGGAAAAGGCCTTTAAGACCAAAAGACTATCTAGAAACTTGGAGACCCCCATTAGCCAGGAGATCTATGATGATCTTCGAAAGGCGGTGGAGCTTGGATAAAATGCTGTCTTTCCTAGGACTCATTAGAAAGTCCGGGAAGCTCATCCTAGGGTACAACAAATGTGAGGAAGCTGTGAAGACAAGAAAGGTCAAACTTCTTGTGCTGTCTAAAGGAGCTTCTGAAAACACAAAGGATAAGTTTAGAGGTTACTGTGAAAAGTATAAAGTGCCTTTCATTGAGGATTTCACTCCCGATGAATTAGGATATGCATTAGGTTATGAAGGAATTGCTGTGGTTGGTGTATCAGACCGCAACATGGCGGAGAAACTGAAAACACTGTATGAAAGCAAAGAGAGCGAAGAATTAAACGGAGGTGGTCCTATTGTCAAAAATCAGAGTATATGAACTTGCAAAGGAACTAGAAATAACGAGTAAAGAACTAATAGCCATATTGAAGGATGAGTTTGGAATAGAAGTGAAGAACCATATGAGTGTGGTTGAAGAAGAAGACGCAGCACTCATTAAGGAGCTTCTCAGCGGAGATAGTTCTGAAGGGGCGAAGAAGAAAGAAGAAGCCCAAGAAGATCAAGCAGCCAAAAGCATCGTGGATGAATATGAAGAGATCTTAGAAGAAGAAGTGGTCAATCTGGCCAAAAAGAAGAAGAAGACGAGAAGAGAGCTTGCCCAAGAAGAAAAAGAAGCGGAAGAGCGAAGACTTGCTGACCTAAAGATTGAGGTGGGCGAATTTATCACCGTGAAAGAATTTGCTGAAAAGCTTCAAAAGCCAGTGGCAGAAGTCATTAAAGCCCTTATTTTCACAGGCATAATGGCTGGAATCAATCAGGAAATTGATTATGAAACTGCTGAAAAAGCGGCTGAAAAGTTAGAAGTGGAAATTGTAAAAGTGACAGATGCAGCTTCAGGCATTTCTGATGAAGACCAAGATGATACCTTAGATGTGAACTTAGAGAAGAGACCGCCTATTGTAACGGTTATGGGTCACGTAGACCATGGGAAGACTTCACTGCTGGATGCCATTCGTAAAGCCAAGGTCACAGAAAGTGAAGCCGGTGGAATTACCCAGCATATTGGTGCGTATACCATTACCATCAATGATGAAAAGATTACCTTTTTAGATACTCCTGGTCATGAAGCCTTCACCGCCATGCGTGCAAGAGGCGCTCAGGTCACAGACATTGTAATCTTGGTCGTAGCAGCAGACGACGGCATCATGCCACAAACAGCAGAAGCCATCAACCACTGTAAGGCTGCCCAAGTACCCATGATCGTGGCCATCAACAAGATTGATGTAGAAGGAGCCAATATTGACCGCGTGAAGCAAGAGCTTACAGAGTATGGTCTTGTGGCAGAAGAATGGGGTGGAGATACCATCTGTGTACCAGTTTCTGCTAAGCAAAGAATAGGGATCGACGACCTATTAGAGATGGTCCTTCTTACAGCTGAAGTAGAAGAATTAAAAGCAGATGCAAGCAGAAGAGCCATTGGTACAGTCATCGAATCTGAATTGGACAAGGGTCGTGGACCTGTGGCAACCCTTCTGGTACAAAAGGGAACACTTCATGTAGGAGATTCTATATTGGTAGGATCTACTTATGGAAGAATTCGTGCCATGTTTGATGACAAAGGAAAGAAAATCAAGAGCGCAGGACCTTCTATTCCTGTGGAAATTCTTGGGCTTTCTGAAGTGCCTCATGCTGGAGACAAATTCAATGAAGTAAAAGATGAAAAGACTGCAAGAGGTATGGCAGAAGCCAGAAAGATCAAGGAAAAGAGTCTTCAACAAAGCACCATGAGAGTGTCTTTGGAAGATCTCTACAGCCAAGTGAAGGAAGGGAAGATTCAAGAATTACCCATCATCATCAAGGCAGATGTCCAAGGATCCATTGAAGCTTTAAGAAACACCCTTGAGAAGCTCTCCACCGATGAAATTAAGGTGCGTGTGATTCATGGTGGTGTTGGTGCAGTGACAGAAACAGATATTTCTTTGGCAACGGCATCCAATGCAGTGGTCATCGGATTTAATGTTCGACCAGACAACAATGCCCAAGTGTTAGCAGAAAAAGAAAAGGTTTATGTGAAAACCTACCGTGTCATTTACCATGCAGTGGATGATGTGAAGGCAGCCATGATTGGTATGCTTTCCCCAGATATTAAAGAAGTAATTCTAGGTCGAGTGGAAATTCGACAAACCTATAAAGTATCTGCAGTGGGCACCATTGCGGGATGTTATGTTCTCAACGGTAAAATTACAAGAAATGCAGAAATACGAGTGCTACGTGATGGCGTCATCATTCATGAAGGTAAACTGGCTTCTCTAAAGAGATTCAAGGATGATGCCAAAGAAGTGCTCACAGGATTTGAATGCGGACTCTCCATTGAGAAGTTTAATGAAATCAAAGAAGGCGATATTCTAGAAGCCTTCACTTTCGAGTCTGTGGTGAGAAAAGAACTGTAGACAACAAGAAGAGGTAGCACCTAGGAATCTAAAGGAAAGAGGTGGAACGTATGGCTAAGTATAGAAGTGGTAGAATCAACGAAGAGATGAAGAAGGAAATTTCCGCCATTATCATGAATGGTTTGAAGGACCCCAGAATCACGGCAATGATTACCATCACGGATGTGGAAGTCACTTCAGATCTTCGATACGCAAAAGTATATGTAAGTATTTTTGGTACGGAGACGGAAAAAGAAGAATCTTTCTTGGGGCTGAAAAACTCCGCAGGATTTATCAGACGTGAAGTGGGCAAAAGAATTCAGCTTCGCTATGTGCCTGAACTCATTTTCGTGGTAGATGATACCATTGATCGTGGGATGCACATTGATGAACTGATCAAAAAAGCCAATGAACAGCAGGGCAGCTAAGATGGATTGGCAAGACATCGTCCAAATGGTCTCCCACCATGAGCACTTGGCTTTGGTGACCCACGCATCTCCAGATGGAGATGCGGTGGGCAGCACCTTGGGCCTTGCGCTAGGGTTGAGAGCCTTGGGGAAAGACGTGCAAATTCTATCGAAAGAACCTGGCCCACAAGATTTGGCCTATCTTTCTCTTTATGAGGAATTTGGCACAGAATCTTTGTTGAGAAAAGACCGCACCCTTCTTTTATGCCTGGATTGTGGCAACAAAGATCGGTTATCCATGGAGCGTGAGGGTTTTCAAGAAATACTAAAAGTAAACATAGACCATCATGTGTCTAATGAATTTTACGGCACAGTGAACTATGTGGATGCAAAAGCAGCCTCCACGGCGGAGCTCATCTATCAGCTCTTGAAAGAGCTTCAAGTGGTGGTGGATATTCCCATGGCAGAATGCCTCTATACAGGCATCATTACAGATACAGGGTCTTTTAGATTTCCAAGCACCACGCCAAAAACTTTACAAGTGGCAGCCGCCTTGCTAGAAACAGGCGTTGATTTTTCAAAAATACAACGCATGCTCTTTTCTACATCGGCTTTTTCACAAGTGAAATTATTGGGCAAGGCCTTGATGACTTTGGAAAATCATCTAGAGGGGTTTGTGTCCATGATGAATCTTAAGGGAGAAGACTTTAATGTCTTGGCCATATCGGATCGAGATACAGGAGACATCGTCAATTATGGACTGGAACCACCGGAGGCGGATGTATCCATCCTCTTCAAAGAAGCAGAAGGGTTTTATCGCGTCAGTGTTCGTACGAAAGAGAAAATTGATGCTTCTGCCTTATGCGGAAAATTCGGTGGCGGAGGCCATGTACGGGCCGCTGGGTGCAACATGGAAGCCCCCTCCTTACAAGAAGCCAAAGAATGGATGTTGAAAGAGATTGAAAGGATGATGGCTTAGTGAATGGCGTAATCAACGTATACAAGAAGAGAGGGAAAACCTCTTTCCAAGTGGTGGCAGAGATCAAGAAATTGCTTCACATGAAAAAAGTAGGTCATACAGGCACCTTAGACCCTGAAGCTGAAGGGGTGTTGCCCATTTGTGTGGGCAAGGCCACAAAGCTTGTGGACTATATCATGGCAGGGGAAAAAACCTATCGGGCCACCTTTCAGCTGGGGCAGATTTCAGATACCTTAGACGCCTTTGGTCAAGTGGAAGACACAGGGAAACCATTGCCTACTAGAGAGGCCTTAGAAGAGGTGCTCACTAGTTTTATAGGAACCACCATGCAAAGACCACCCATGTATTCTGCGCTGAAAGTGGAAGGTAAAAGGCTTTATGAACTGGCACGGGCTGGGGAAGAAGTGGACAGAGCCCTTCGAGAAATACACGTATCACTGCTTAGGTTGACCTCTTTTGAGGAAAAAGAAGGTCGTGGAGAGTTTCTACTTCAATGCTCTAAAGGGACCTATGTGAGAAGCATCATTGACGACTTTGGGCGAAGCCTAGATTGTGGCGCCATCATGACGGGTCTCATCCGAGAAGGAACTGGGCAGTTTCAAAAAGAGCAGGCCGTGACCTTAGAGACCCTTGAAAAGGATGGCCCAGAGAAGTATCTTCAGCCCATGGACCAAGTGCTTGGTGCCTTAGAGGCTGTAGTCATCCCTGAGGACTTCTTAAAACTCATCCACAACGGGGTGAAAGTAAAAGACAAAAGACTTGTGACAAAAGTTTCAGATGGACAGTATAGAGGGTACTCTGAAGCTGGCGAGTTTCTAGGGGTTTTAGAGAAAGCCCAAGACAGTGTATATTTGAAACTAAATCTACTGTGAGGTTTAAAATGATTGTAATAGATGAACACGATAAGGGAGATTTCAAAGAAGGAACCTA
>DOKV01000005.1 GCA_003510765.1 Clostridiaceae bacterium
ATCCTCTTGATCATAAAGGGGTTGGAAATCAGTAAAGTTGGCTGTTTTTTGGAGCTTCATAATCCCAATGGTCAAGTCTTTTTCCTCAAGCTTTCCTTCCCTTTGTTCCATGAGGCTGTCTTCTTCTGGAAGGTTTAAAGTAAGGTAGGGTACCACCCCCAGTACCTTCACCCCCACCAAAGCTTCTATTTCTTTGATGCCTGGTAAAAGAAGGCTTAGATTGCCCCGAAACTTATTGATGATGATGCCTTTCACCCGATCTTTTTCATCTTTTGGCAGAAGCATCAGCGTGCCATAAATGGCCGCAAAGACGCCACCTTTATCAATATCTGCCACAAGGATCACCGGAGCATCCACTTTCTTTGCAAGGCCCATATTCACCAGATCATTTTCTCGAAGATTGATTTCTGCAGCACTACCTGCACCTTCGATCACAAGGAGCTCATAACTTTTTGACAAATCCCGGAAAGCTTCTAGAATAGGCTTTTCCAGCTCTTTTTTCATGGCCATGTAGTTAGCCGATGAGACGTTCCCGAAAACTTTCCCAAGGACCACCACTTGTGAGCTTTCATCCCTGGTAGGTTTCAACAAAATAGGGTTCATGCGCACATCTGGAAGAATCTTACACGCTTCAGCTTGGAGGATTTGCGCACTGCCCATTTCAAGGCCATCGGGGGTGACCCCTGCATGAAGAGACATGTTTTGAGCCTTAAAAGGCGCACAGCGCAGCCCATCTTCCATGAAAATCCGCAGTAGCCCTGCCACCAGTGTGCTTTTTCCCACGGAAGAAGCTGTACCCACAAGCATTAATTTTTTTGTCATCTTACTCTTTTCCTCCTCGATTCAAGGTGGCCAATACATAATGGCCCTGTTCTTCCTTTAGTAGACTATAGGTGCCCCTGATGAACTGAAGGTGCCAAAAGAGGCTGTCACCCCTTGTAAGTAGCAAGGAAGTCAAGAGTTTTAACACTCCCTCATGGGCTATGACCAAGATGTTGGCATCCTCCTTCTGGTCCACCTCTTCTATAAAACTCTGCACCCGTTGCCAAAAGCTCATGAAATTTTCCCCGC
The DNA here is from genome assembly GCA_003510765.1 of Clostridiaceae bacterium. GTDB lineage: Bacteria > Bacillota > Clostridia > Clostridiales > Clostridiaceae > Proteiniclasticum. The sequence continues at coordinate 1,072 of DOKV01000005.1, forward strand.
CTGGGGGGCCATGGGTTTTATAATCTGTAGACCACAGTAGAAATTCTTCAGGATATTCTTGGAGGCATTCTTCATAATGACACCCTTCCCACGCCCCAAAATCCATTTCTAGTAGTCCTTCATGAAGATGGATGTGCTGTTCTGGGACCAGAATCTTGGCAGATTCTACACATCTTTTTAGTGGGCTGCTATAGACCGCATCAAAGGAGATCTTCTCCACAGCTGAACGGAGCACCTCCATTTGATGAATGCCATGGCTATTGAGCGGAGGATCCCTACGCCCAAAATACACATGTTTCAGATTTTCATCCGTTTCTCCATGGCGAAGAAACCATAGGTTCTTCATTTATAGCCCTCCTTTTTGCAGCACATAGAAAAAGAGAAACAGCACCTCTCCCCCTTCCAAGAAAGCCCCCAAGATATCGCCCGTGAGCCCCCCCAAAAGGGTGACCACCTTTCGCTTTAGCAGCACCCCACAAAGCATCACCAGACCATAGGCTACAACGCCGCCGTAGGATAACATCCACCACAGAAAAAAAATTGTTACACCATGGGCCATCCAAGCCGTTCCAAGAGAAACTTTTCCAATGAACAGTTGACCAAAGCCTTCCTTTCTTGCATAGGGAGTCTTGGGGCACACGCCGAGTAATATGCTCCGACCAAGGAGAGGCAAGAGAAATACCACGGGATAAAATAGATCCTTAGGCATCCAATAAAGGAGCTGAAACTTCAAAAGGAAGAGAAATCCTAAACTGAGCACACCATGGGTACCCAAGCGGCTATCTTTCATGATTTCTAGCATCTCTTCTCTTTTCCTACCTGAGAAAAGACCATCAAAGGTATCTGCTAATCCATCTAGATGAAGTCCTCCCGTGAGGAAAAAGGAAAAAAGAAACAGCATAGATAGGGTCCATTCTCTAGAAAACATCTGGCTCAAGGTCCAGGCAAAAGAGAGCTGTAGAACACCCACGAAGAGTCCCAATAAAGGCATATACCACGCACTTTGATGAAACTCCTCTTGGTCAAAAGACAAAGACTTCTTCACAGGGATGGTGGTAAAAAACTGCACCAGGAGGAGAAACTTATTCATGAACTTGCCCCTTTCAGTTTTAGAGGTAACCCCGAGACCATGAGATATACCTCATCTGCTTCTTTGGCCAGTAGCTGGTTCATTCTACCCGCCACATCTCGAAACGCTCTTGAAATGGGTGTTTCAGGCACCAGCCCGCCCCCAATTTCATTGGTCACAAGCACCGTATCTCCTGGAAGCCCTTGAAAGTATTCGAGCAGCTGTTTCAGCTCTTTTCTCATATCCTCTTCAAAAGTTGTCCAAAATGGCGCATCATAGCGGTCCTCTTGGAGATCTTCTCTTAAAAAGAGAAGGTTTGTCAGCATCACGGTGATGCAATCTAGAAGAATTCCGCCATAGGCGGTCTTCTTCTTTTCAAGTTTTTCTAGAATATTGGCAAAGGCTTCTAAGGTTTCCCACTGTCTAGACCTACTTTTTTGATGATGCAGGATTCGCCACTGCATCTCCTCATCATAGGCTATGGCTGTGGCAATATAGAGCACCGGATCCTTGTCCTTAAGATACGCTTCTGCAAAGGTACTTTTGCCACTGCGTGCACCGCCTGTAACCAGTACGATTTTCCCCATATTACGCCTCCCCTCTTTCTTTAAAAATGGCCACCAGACCATAGGTTTTACCCATGGCCTTTGCTACCGAAGGTAGATGTTTTTCTTCAAGGGTCACAAGGACCGATGACGCCGGTCCAGAGGACTGATCTTTGATCTGTGCTCCCTCATCCGTGAAGCTATAGGCCAACTCATTTTCTTTGGCCAGTGCCTCTAGTTCTATTTGAAGTCCTTTTGAGCCTAAGGGCACCACTTGTATAACCGCCTCATGGCTCAGGAGCTTTTGTAGTGCCAAAAGATCCATGACATCTTCCTTTTTGGCTGCTAAGAACTCTTCGCCTTTTAGGGGTCTACCAAAAAGTACAGCCACATCCTTTGCCTTGGTTCTTGCACGGTTCATAAAAGCACTTTTAGTCAATACCCCCATGATGCTCATGGAAAGTCCTGTAGACTCCACGGGCATATTCTCTTCTGTACTCCCAGTGATTTCTACAGCGTCTTCCAAGGAAAGTTCTTCCAACGCTTTTTGAATCCCTGCTAGTATCCTTTGCCCAGTGGGGACCATTTCCACACATAGCCCATTGATGATGACCTTTGGCGTGACCTTCATGGACAACAATTCAAAAAGGGCAACTTTTGTGGTCTCATACCCTACAACCTCCGGTGAAGCTCTGACCACATCATGAGGTTTATCGCCGATTCCTCCACAACTATCACAAGTAATGGCCACGTAAGTATCTTTTGTGAGATCTAGGAGGGTTACATCTCGATACTTCATCGGAAACGCCTCCTTCCATAAACCTTCTTCAGCGCTACGGCTATGCTCTCTGCCAAGACCACGTTGAGGAAAGAGGCCATGGATAAAGGAAGAAGCAGTAGGGAGACCATGGCCATGCCTTGTAACGGGAATCCTAACCCCTTTGCAATCAGGGCGATGATGCCTAAAGAAACAGGACCATTGGATACCACCGCATAAACCATGGGCCAAAATCTATTGGTGTAGTGCCTTAGCAGTCCATATCCGTACACCACAAGGCCCATAAGAACTCCAGTGCATAGATGGAGCACCACGGTCAATGGGAATCCACTAAAGAAGGCGCTGAAAAGATGTCCTACTACGGCAATGATAAAACCAAATCCAGGGCCCAGAAGGATTGCGCCTAAAAACGCTGGGAAAGCATCCAAGGCGATACTTCCTTGTATTTTTATGGATGCCCCCAAGACGCTAAAGGCCACAAAAAGTGCTGATAGTATTTGTTTTTCCAATGGATGACATGTGCTATCGTGTACCATGAGTCAACCTCCAATCTCTACATAATGTCACTGCTTCTTCCACCACCTCTAGATTGCTCAACAGATGCACATGGACGTAAGAACCATAGGCATTTTTTTTGTGTTGTCCTTGACAAAAATTGGGCTTTCCATGGTCATAGAGCCCATCACAAAGAAAAGCGTCTCCTTCTTCTACCAAGTAAGAGTGGCGATATTCATGGCCAAGTAGCCTCTTTTCACCTAGGGTGATACCCCTGTAACCAAAGCCCTGAAGCTTCTTTGTCATGATGCTTTGCCCTGTAAAAAACCCTACCATCTCATGAACCTGTCCCTGTAAATCCACCAAGGTCTCACATAAGTACATGTAGCCCCCACCTTCAGCAAGGGTAGGGATCCCTTGGTCTAAGCGTTTCAAAAGATCCTTGCGAAAGGATACATTCCCAGACAACCCTTCTCCCTGAAGTTCTGGGTATCCGCCTCCAAAGTAGAGTCCATCTAAGTCCTTTGGTAGGACCTGGTCTTTCAATGGACTAAAAGGGATTAGTTCCACTCCAGCCTTTTGAAGGAGCTCAAAAGTTCTTTTGTAGTAAAAGGAAAAGGCTTCATCCAGGGCATAACCGATGCGTACAGGGCGTTCAATGGTCGTCTCAACGTGCTTTTTCAAAGAAGGCACCGCCTTCTTTCTAGACATGGTTAGAGACAATAATTTAGGGAAGTCCAGATGCTTTTCTAAAAAATTGGCCATACCAAGGAGCTGTTCATGAATGGGGTCTTCTCCCAAAGCATCTATGGAAAGACCCAAATGTCTTGAAGGAAATGCCATCACCGGATCCTTGGGTACAAACCCCAAAACAGGAATCCCTGTTTTCTTTTGGATGGAGGCCTCTATGAGTCTATAGTGGGCTTTCGAGGAGACCCCATTGACGATAACCCCCGCAATTCGGAGGTCTTCATCATATTTTTGGCATCCAAGAACAATGGCACCAGCTGTTTCAGCCATGGCTTCTCCTTGGAGAATCAAGATCACAGGAACATGAAGTAGTTTTGCTACCTCTGCAGTGGAACTCTTCACCCCTTCTTCCTTGTCACCATCATAGAGACCCATGACCCCTTCAATGACTGAAACCTCCGCCTTGTTCATGGCTTCCTCATAAACTTCTACCACCCCCTTCTTTCCCATGAGTACGAGATCCAAGTTGTGACCCCTTTCTCCAAGGGCCTTGGCATGAAACTGAGGATCGATATAGTCGGGCCCCACCTTAAAGGATCCTACGTTATACCCTTCCTTTTGTAGCCACTTTAGAATGCCCATGGTGATGGTGGTTTTCCCTACATTGCTACTGGTTCCAGCAATGATCATTTCATTCATACGATGCCTCCTTGACGAAAAAAAAAATAAACACACAGAAAATCTGTGTGTTTTTACGAAATAGAAAAACGCACAAACTTCCCTCCGAAGCTTAAGCTAAATCCACGCAAATAGGCAGGTCTCCTGACTGACAGATCATTTTACTCTCTTCACCTTCCCGAACACATGGTTCAGTGGTTACATGGAAGATTTCATCCCTGTACACAGTAGCGGGGGCTGTAGAGGATTCTCACCTCTTTCCCTTTTAAGTTCTTGTTTGAAACAAAAACACCTAAAGCGTTATTCAATTTGTTTTATATGCACCAGTATAGTCTAGCACCCTCTCTTCTGTCAAAGAGTTTTTTACAATATTTGGTGCTTTTGGCAAAAAATCATCAAAGGTGATGCTACTCCATCTCCTGATTTTCAAAGGTCAGAAGGTCCCCTGGTTGGCATTGAAGTACCTTACAGATAGCCTCCAAGGTTGAAAAGCGGATGGCTTTGGCTTTCCCTGTTTTTAGGTTTGAAAGATTGGCTATGGTGATCCCCACCCTTTCAGAAAGCTCTGTGACACTCATTTTTCGTTTGGCCAGCATCAGATCTAAAGAAACCATAATTGGCACGGTGAATCCCCCCTTTATACCGTTAGGTCATTTTCTTCTTTTATGACCAATGCTTTTCTCAAGAGTGCTTCTAAAATTCCTGTAATGAGCCCAATCATCATGGAGGTTAACGAAATGAGTATCCCCAGAAGGGCAATGCCAGGATTCATCTCCACCAGCTGAAGTAGGATCACAAAGCCCACCACATACAGGGTCATGATGCCATAGGCACAGAGCTTGATCCTTTTTAAGTGGTCTGCGGAAGCCCCTGTGAACACTTGGTCTAAGGCCACCTTGCGGCTAATTCTCAAGGCTTCCACAATGGCCAGTATAAATGGCATCAGCGTAATCCAAATCCCAAAGAGTAGTGGGTATTGAAGATAGGCATATTCTGGTGCATCTATGGCGAAGGCTTCCGCCGTTTGTGGCAACCAAAAAAATGCTAACAAGCTAATACAAAGTGCCACAAACAAAATCCCTAACTGAAACAATACGATGGAGAATTTTTTCATAATCATCCCTCTCTTTAATGTTGATGTCTCCATAATATCATATTTTTTATCGTTTATCAATAAAAATTTATCGATAATAGATACTTTTCATGAAAAAAAGAGAGAGGCGTGCCTCTCTCAGGGGTAAATTATAGAAATCCTAAGCTTCAGCCATGGCTGCAGCTGTTTCCAATGCGATCTTCATCATTTCTTTAAAAGTTTCTTGTCTTTCTTGGGCTGTGGTTTCTTCCCCTGTGATGAGGGAATCTGAAACCGTCAACAGGGTCAGTGCATTCACACCAGCTAATGCAGCCTCTGTATAAAGGGCAGCGGCTTCCATTTCAACCCCTAAGGTTCCAGCATCCATGAAAAGCTTCGCAGCGCCAGTGGTATCATAGAAAATATCTGAACTTAACACGTTCCCTACATGCACATCTATGCCCAAATCTTTGGCTTTCATAAACGCAGTATGAAGCAGGTTGAAACTTGCAGTGGCTGCAAAATCCATGCCTCTAAAACGATTCTTGTTGATGGAGGATGTGGTGGAAGCTGAACTAGCCAAGATGACATCACGAAT
>DOKV01000067.1 GCA_003510765.1 Clostridiaceae bacterium
TCCACCGCAAAGTTCTTGGCTTTGATGTGGATGTAGCCATCCTCTGCATACTCCTTATCAATGCCTATAGGTTCCGTCCAGTTGCGTCCTTCATTTAAGATATCCACACGCTCTGCAGGGAAAGGCCCGATGACCGTTTCCACTTCCTTCTTCATCTGAGAAAACTCTTTGGAGGCATCGGTTTTTAAGCTGGCCAACAGTTTGTTGGTAGAGGTGGGTAAGAGGCTAATGACCTCCCCATTTTCTTTGTATTCTTTGATGATGTGTTTGATCTCTTGACTAAAGTCTTTCTCGATGAGCATATGCTCCATGATGTCTTTGGGGCCCACCACTTCTTCATCTTCCTTGATGCTATAATGATCGCCAAAGGTGGTGCGTATCACCACGCGAGCCGTGTATTTATTCTTGTTGGTGGTGACTTTAATTCCTCCACGAGGTTGGTTGTGAATATCTAGGACTTCTTCCTCCAGCCGGAAGCTCACCCCATTGTCATAGGCAATCTCTGCCATGGCCGTGGCATAGTCATAGGGAGAAATTACCCCTGTATTCATGGAGTAAATGACCCTTTTCCCCTCATCTTTTACGTGATGATTCATCTTGGATGCTTCTTGACCACTGAGAAGAGAGATGCCTTCAATGCCTCTTTTCACAGCCCGATCATAAATTCTTTTTGCTTCTCTTTCTGAAGGGTAGATGGTGAAAGAAGGGACCTTCTCATAAAACACATCCAGCTCTTCAGACAAGGCATCCAGTTTTAAATTGCTTCTGCGGATGAGCTGAAACACCTCTTCCTCTTCAATATCCTTCCCATCTAAAATAAGGGAAGAGTTAAAAAGGGCCACATCTTCTGCAATGTCAAAATTCTTCTCAATGAGACCAATATTTAAGTTGTACTTACAAAGTTCGTACGCCATGGAGCAGCCCACAAGGCCTCCACCTAATATTATTACATCATAATCCATGATTTCCTCCTATTGGTCTCCCAGCATAGAAGAGAGTACGTCTTCTAGCTCTTCCATGAGCCGTCCATACTCCGCCCAGTTTCCTGCTCTTTGGGCAGAAATGGCTTCTTCAAAGAGACGATTGGCTTCTCTGGCCAAGGTGCTGTCCACGGGTACCCCTGGCATATCCGTGGGATCTTCCAGGGAGAAATCAAAGAGCATGCCTAGCGCCCTGGTAAAGGTGTCTGCCAGGACCAGGCGATCATCATTGGATACGATGAACCTTTTCACCTCTGGAATGGAGTTTTGCCCTTCTGCCACCAAATACACAGGAACGACATACAGCAAACTATCTTCAATGGGGGTAATGACCATATCCCCAAATTCTACCCTAGAACCTCCACTATCCAGGAGGGATAGCTCCTTGGAGATTTCTGGGTCTTGGTTTAGCTTGTTTCTAAATAGATACGGACTAGATACGGTCTTTTGAGGGGGAAATTTATACTCTACCAGCTGCCCATAATGATCCCCTTCCATGCGCACGCTGACAATGGCCACCATGTTTTCTTTTCCCTTAATAGTGTAGTACTCCGTAAAGACAAGTTCCAGCTCTTCTTCATCCCCAAAGGAGGTGAAAAGAGAATAGGGGTCTTGAGCGAGTTTTTCACTTTGATTGGAACTGGTCACCCTGGATTTTTGCCAAATGTCTTCTCCATTATAAAAGATCCCAGGATCCGTCACATGGTACTCTTCCAAAACTGTGGTCTGGATGGCAAAAAGGTCTTCAGGATACTTGATATGATCTCTTAAAGCTTGTGGCATATCCGTAAGGTCTTGAAAGAGGCCACCAAAAATCTTGTTGTAACTCTTGGCAATGGGATCTTTATCATCGGCCAAGTAGAAGTTCACATCTCCATTGTAGGCATCCACGGTGACTTTCACAGAGTTGGAGATATAGTTGATGCCTCCAAAGGTTCTGGCATTGGGGTATCGGTTCGTTATGGTGTAAGCATCAATCATCCAATAGACCTGACCATTGGCAATGACCAAGTAAGGGTCTTCGTCATAGGATAAGAACGGCGCAATGGCCTTTACTCTTGCCACAACATTCCTTCTTCGAATGATTTTAGAATCCTCGTTGATCAACGAGGAAATGAGAATCTTTGGTTCCTTCTCTTCAATGGCATAGAGCAGCTTGTTGAAGAAGCCAAGAGAAATCCCAGCATTCCCAGTATAGCGATAGGTTTCATTCTCGCCACCCTTGGGATGATCAAACTCCTCCGTCTCCGTGCCTACAATGACATAGTCAGACACCATTTCTCCAAAATAAATCCGAGGATTCTCCAAAGGGATATCCGTCGTATTGGTCACGGGAATGTCTTTCATGAGAAAGTCTGGCTGACCTTGTGAGGTGACGGTACTAGAGTCTGACATGATGACACCATACCCATGGGTATAAAAAAGGTGTACATTTTGCCAAGTGGCAGGGGTGATGGCAGTATGATCAATTTCTCTCGCCGATAAAAAGACCTGCTTTTTTTCGCCATGGATCATGTACCTATCCACGTCTACATCATTAAAATCATAATAGCCACGAATAACTTGTGCTTGCTTGATGAACTCCAAAGTATGCCGATAGGAGTTCACCTTAATGCTGTCTACCACATGTTGATTGGCGCGGATTTCTTGAGGGGAAATGTCTTGATTGGCTTCAAAAATACGAATATCCACATTATCAATGCCAAAGGCTTGACGAGTCATGGTAATGTTATTGGCAATATACATCCGTTCTCTTTCCAGCTGATTGGGATTCACCACCAGGGCTTCCACCCCAACACCCACAAAGACGCGCACGAGGCCTAAGGCAAAGATCAGAACCACGGGGTAGGCAATGAATTTCACCTTTCTCTTTAGGATGCCATAGGCCACCACCAAGGAAGAAAGGGCTGCGAGAACAGCCATCGCTCTTAAAAAGGGCATATGTACGCGAACATCTGTAAATCCAGGTCCATAAACGACACCCGATTCATTAAACATCAACAAATAGGCATCCATATAATATTTCAACGCCAAGAGAAGCATGTACAGTGCAATGAGCATGGCCAGTGCTTTCCCCGCAAATTGAATGAAGCCACTTTTGATCACATGAAGAATCCCTTGAAGATTTCTAAAGTTTAATCGATTGATGGAACTTTTTGCTGCAATACCTAAATAAATAAACACCGTGAGCACAATGAGCAGAACCACCACGGATAAAGACATGGAAATGAGGAGTTGATACAAGGGTAAGCGGAACACATAGAAGGAAATATCTTTCATAAAGATCGGGTCTACCTCCATGAAATCCACACTGTTAAAATACTGTAAGATGATATACCAATTGTCTCTGGCCAAGCCATAAGACACAATAAGAAAGAAAAGCCCTGCCGCAATATAGACAAAGCGATTCCTTGTCTTGATTTCTTTGGGTGTCTTTTTCGGATACGCAACCAAATCATACTTTTTGGCGATGCTCTTATAATAGAGGATGGAAATGGTAAAAAAGATTAGAAATATGGGCAAAGTGAGTCCAGCCACCGCCAGGGCTCTGGTTAAATAGGTTCTTGTATAACCCACTTCTTGAAACCACTGGAGCTCTGCAATGATGTGTGTGGAGTTAAAAAGAAGCACCATAAAAACCACTAGGATCAAGAGTATTTTATAGATGATCTTATTTTCTTTAAAATACTTCCCCCAAGGGAAGTTGACATTCAGTTTAAAGTCTCTTTTCATGTTGTTTCCTCCAAATCGTCTTGCGCTGGTTAATATCGATCATCCATCTTTTTCAGAAGATGAACCATCTGTAAAAAATCACTATCTATTCCTGGTATTGCTCTTAGCCTCTCGGGTTTGTCATGATGGTGTCGAATAAGGAGTTCATAGAGGCTTTTCTTCGAAAAAAAACCTTGCTCAACCAAAAGATCAGCACCTCTTTGACCATGGGTCAAGTAAGAGGCCATAAATGGCCACTTTTGAACCTTAGGAAGCTGTTCCACGCCCA
>DOKV01000096.1 GCA_003510765.1 Clostridiaceae bacterium
AGGTTCGTGGGTTATTGACTGTCCTAGGTAGCGGGGGTCACAGGTAACTTCACAATGATGGAGATTCTGGAATCATGAATTTTCTCAGCGTAGATTTTTCCTTCATGGAGATGCACGATGCTTTCGGATATGGCAAGCCCTAGTCCGCTGCCGCCGGTTTCGCTGGATCTAGATTTTTCCAAGCGATAAAAACGCTCAAACATTTTTTTGATTTCTTCATCAGAAATATCATCAATGGTGTTTTCAATAGAAATGGTTACATAGTCATCTGGACCAACATTTTGCACCTTGATGAGAATGGGATCGTTGGTGTGGGCATACTTGATGGCGTTGGAGATGAGATTTTCAAAAAGACGGACGATTTGAGGTACATCCACTTGAAGAAATACATTTTTCTCATGGATCCGTTTTTCCAAGGTGATGCTACGTTCCTCCGCCATGGGGATCATCTCTTCAATCAACTGATCTAAAAGGTCCACCAGATTCACAGGGGTGAACTGGGGTTTTTGATCAGGACTTTGTAATTTTGTGTATTCAAAAAGCTCACTGATGAGCTCTTTAAGTCGTTCAGATTTCGTATAGGCGATGGTGATATAGTCAGCTTTCTGCTCCGGTGTCGCCGTGGAGGACTTGGCCAAACCCAAATAACCGATGATGGAGGTGAGGGGTGTTCTCAAATCGTGGCTCACGTTGGTGATGAGCTCTTGCTTTGTTTTTTCTAAGTTCCGTTCCTCTTCAATGCGTTTGTCAATGTCTTCGGCCATGATGTTGATGCTTTTGGCTAAGTGAGTCAGTTCATCATTGCCCTTTACAGGAGCTTTGTGTTTGAGATTTCCAGTGGATATGATGCGAACGGTATTGGACAATTCTTGAATGTAGTCCATTTTATTCTTGGTGAGAATTAAAAATCCTGAAATAAAAAATAGAAATCCTACGAAGATGGCCAAGGAGGTATTGTAAGAATAAATGGGGGTGGTCTCGATGTCTGCAATGGGCGTATCTTTGATGATCAGATAGATGTCTCTTTCAAGAAAATTCATGGGATACACGTAAATCAGCTCTCCAGCACTGCCTTCTTGAAAGGTATCTTGTCTATAATAGTCAATGTCATAGGCAGATTTGATTACAGAAAAAATATCCACAGAAGCTTCCAAAACGTTCTCAGTTTTATAGAGGATGGTGCCTTCTAAATCCGTGACCAGTAAGCTTAAGGTGGAGGTTCTTGAGAAATCTCGTAAGAGATTGTTCATGGCAAGATCTAGGTTAAACTGTTTTTTGTCCGGATCATTTTCAGAAGGATATCGTGCATTTTCACGCATCTCTTCTGTGATGTCCTCTTCTTTCTTGTACCGAAGATCGTTGAGCATTCTCTCTGCAATGTCATTGGCTGAGGAAGCAATATCATCCATGCCTTTTTCATAAGAAATGGACTGCTCTAAGGTGACTTTTCGCGTCATAGTAAAAGTAATGTTATAGGAAAGAAAGGCCAGCACAAGGCAGAAAGCCACAGCAAAAATAAGTTCTAACTGAATATTGCTGCTGATCTTTGCGCGGATGAATTGATCCAGTTGCAAGAAAAAATGATCGATGCCACTGTCGCGCTTTTGATTTTCAGGTGCTTTGGGTTTTCTGAACCTATTTTTCAACTTTGTATCCTACTCCCCATACGGTTTTGATGTATCTAGGGTTTCTTGGGTCATCTTCAATCTTTTCCCGAAGTTTTCTGATATGTACCATCACCGTATTTTCTGATTCTAAAAATTCTTCTTTCCAAACATTCTCATAGATTTTTTCCACGGATAGGACAATGCCGGTATTTCGGGTCATGTACTCTAACATATCAAACTCTGTTTTGGTAAGTTTGATTTGCGTGGTTCCTTTTTTCACTTCTCTTGTGCTGATGTTGATGGTGATGTCATCAAGGACTAGAACATTATCATTCCTTGGCTTATCCGCATTCAGCGTATAGTACCGTCTCAATTGGGATTTCACTCTAGCTATGAGTTCCAAAGGATTAAAGGGTTTGGTGAGATAGTCATCTGCGCCAGAGGTTAAGCCTAAAATCTTGTCCATGTCTTGGCTTTTGGCTGAGAGCATAATGACGGGCATATTTTTGGTTTTACGCAGCTCCATACAAGCTTGAATCCCATCTTTCTTAGGCATCATAATGTCTAAAATGATGAGATCTACATGGGTTTTTTCTGCAATTTCTAAGGCTTCTACGCCGTTGGTGGCTTTGATGGTCTCGTAGCCTTCATTTGAAAGGTATATTTCAATAAGATCTCGTATTTCTTTTTCATCATCAACGATGAGAATGGTCTGTTTATCCATTGGGTACCTCCGTTTTCGTTCTATGCCTTCAATTTTGAGCATAAATAGTACTATAAGTATAACAAAAATATCTTAAAAGAGTGAAGTGGAAACCTTAAAAGTTGGTGAAGGATGTGCATGGAAACCTTTCTTTCTATGATACACTAGAAATAGAAAAGATGGGCTAGGAAACCCATTGATTTTCAGCGCGCATTAAACTCTTCTTAAGAAGTTTTCTGTATGGTATGAAGGTAGAAGAAATTAAAGTATGGGTGAAAAATAAGATGAATAAACAAGTGAAGAAAAAGAAACGTTTTAATAGATATACAGGCTTACTCATGATCATGGTGTTGGTCTTCTCTCTCCTCATCAGGGAGATGGTGAACTTGCAAGTTGTCCATGGGGAGAGCTATTATGCCAGAGCCAATGTGGAGTTCATTAAAAACATTGACCATGATGCGCCCCGAGGGGAGATTTTGGACAAGGATGGTCATGTGCTGGCCACATCCTTGCAAAGCTATAACCTGATTTATGTGGATACCACAGACGCCAGAAGAGAACTCTACCGTACCATTGATCAGGTGCGTTTGTTGCTTGAAGTCACCGGGGAAGAGATCCGGGATACCATTGCCCTAAAAACAGATCCTTTTCGCTTCGAATTCGGGTCAGACAACCCTGCTTTTATTCGGAGTAATGAGCTGAGGTTTAAAAAAGATCGTGGTATCAATGATCGGATTTTTCATGAAGTCATGCGGGAGAAAACGGGAAAGTCTCGAATTCTAGATCTTAACGAACAAGAGACCAAAGAACTAGATGAGTTGATTTTGGCTGTGTCCCCCATGGAAATGTACTACTATCTCATTGAATTCTATAGATTATATGAAGCGTTGCCTCTAGAACCAGAAGAGCTCAAGGCGTATGAAAAAATGGATGGGCAAGAAATCCACGATGCGCTTCTAACCTATTTTGATTGGGATACCATTCGAGATTACCTGATTGTTGTAGATAGCATTCGTATGGAGAGTTATTCAGGGTCTAAAGCGGTAACTTTAGTCAGTAATATGCAAGAAGAGACCGCATTTACTTTTTTGCAACAACTAAGCAGCATGCCAGGCATTGATGTGGAGACCAATCCCATCAGATTATATCCTTATGAAACCTTAGCAGCCAATGTACTGGGATACTTGAATCCCATTCCTGCAGGCGTGGAAAACCGCTATCGTGAAAGGGGATACGATATATCGAAAGATTTGATCGGTGTAGCAGGTATTGAAAGTGCTTATGAGAGTTGGCTTCGAGGAACTAAAGGCGTTCGCACTGTTGAGGTGGATAAAAATGGCCGTACAGTGAGCGAGTTGTTTGCGTTAGAAACCTATCCAGGAAGCAATGTGAAACTGACCTTGGACTTAAACCTGCAAAACGTTGCAGAGAAAGCATTGGCGGACATTATTTATGAGTACTCTCAGGTCAATACCATCCATAATGTGGCAGGATATGAGCAAAACTCATCCAATGCAACCCGAGGCGCGGTGGTGGTACTAGAGGTGGACAGTGGTAATGTCTTAGCCATGGCCAGTCATCCTCGATATGACCCCAATGTCTTTGCCGTGCCAGGAAGGTTGACCTCCGAACTTTATGAAGAGCTCCTGGCACCGGATTATCGAGCTTTTGCAGAAGAACTCATCGAGAAGATGGATATTCGAGTGCCCGATCCGGAGCTCCCTTATGGGCAAAAAAGAAGAGCAGTTCCTGAGGATCTGTTTACCTTTAGGAGTGATGGCACTGTGGTGGATACTTATGATACCTTTGCAAAGCCACTCTACAATTATGCCACTCAAGGAAACATTCCTTCCGCGTCAACCTTTAAACTCATCACAGGCTTAGCGGCGCTAGAGGAAAACATCATCACCAAAAATTCCATCTATAGAGATACGGGCTCTTTATCCAATCGGTATACTGGAAAACCCATTACCAATGATGGTGGATTTGCCTATGGCGACATCAACATCATTACAGCACTGGCCAAGTCCTCCAATACATTTTTTGCTGAAATGGGCTATCGCCTCTATAATGAAAAAGGCTTAAATGCCATTGCGAATTGGGCGTGGAAGCTAGGTATGGGGCATGACCCACGGGAACCTTTGCGAAGCACCACAGGGATTGAAATCTTTGAAAGTCGAGATGGAAATGTCTATAACCACTATAGTAAAGTGGCCATCACCCAAAGACTGTTTATGTTTGAGGTGGTGGAGACCTTAAGGAATGAAAAGGGTCTTTATGGCTTTAAAGGAGTAGATATTGGGGTGGAAGAATTTGGCGACCCTGCCATTGAAGCAGGAAAAGAGGCCATCAAAGTAGCCATTAGAGAGGCATTAAACATCAGCTTAGACAATGCCAATGCGGGCATTAAAAACAATAGTGAAGAGATGAGACGTGCATTAAAAGAAGCATTTGAAGCCTATTTTGCCATCTTACCAGAGGATGTGGTAAAGGATCTTTCCCCTGTGGATGAGTATATATGGGTTCTAGTGTCTAAAATTTATAACGATAAGAGCACAGAACTTCTTAGCCCTCGTAATGTCATGAACTCTTCCATTGGACAAGGGGAGAATGAAAATACTCTTCTTCAAATAGCCAATGCATTGGCCACCATTGTCAATGGAGGAACCAGATATAAAACCACCCTTATAGACTCCATCATTGATGCTGAAGGAGAAGTGGTGTTTGAAAATGAACCTGTGGTCCTGGAAGAAACGGGCATCAAATCGTCCACTGTGGACACCTTGCTTGAGGGACTCCGTGCCTCCACCTTACCTGGAGGAGGAAGCTACAATACCTTTAAAGATTTCCCCATTG
The DNA here is from genome assembly GCA_003510765.1 of Clostridiaceae bacterium. Classification (GTDB taxonomy): domain Bacteria; phylum Bacillota; class Clostridia; order Clostridiales; family Clostridiaceae; genus Proteiniclasticum. The sequence goes on from DOKV01000096.1 coordinate 5,167, forward strand.
CCACAGGTGGTAAAACAGGGACAGGAACCTTTAGAGAAAATCCTTCAGAAGTTGGCCGCGATGCCTTTGGTCTCTATACGGCAGTAGCCCCCATGGAAAACCCTGAAATTGTGGTGGCTGTGGTGGTCTATGATGTATCCAGAGGAGCTTTTGTGGTACCGGTGTCTCTAGCCATCTTTGAAGAGTACTTCAAAGAGCGTTTGGCGGAAGAGTTTCCAGAATATGAGAGACAATATGAGTACGAGAAACCTGCACCCATAACGACTTATGAAGATGCCAAGAAACAGCGGGAGCAGCCAGAGGAAGAAGATTTTCAAGAGGACCTAGGGGAGTCTTTGCCATAAAAAAGTAAAACTGAAATAAAATGTACCCTACGAAGTAGACACCTGAAAAAAGGCATCTACGTCGCAGGGTATTTTTTATGTAATTGAGAAAGAACCCTCCTTATTTCAATGAGGAGATGAATTTCTCTGCTTCATTGCAGACTATGTGTATTTGCTTTAATTGTTTAAATTATTGAGTTGTGTCTCAATTCATGATATACTATATGTATGAGAAGTAATTTAACAAAAGCCAGAACCTGTGTCTACAACATCAATTATCATATCGTATGGACAGTGAAGTACAGGCGCAAAATCCTAAATGGTAAAGTGGAGGAATACTTAAAGAAAGAGCTGCTTACTATAGCAAAAGAAAAAGACTTTATCATCCATGCCATGGAATGCAATGAAGACCACGTCCACCTATTCGTTTCGGCACATCCTAAGATTTCACCGTCTTACATTGTAAAGATGTGTAAAGGAATAACGGGAAGAAAGTTATTCCTTCAATTTCCAGAAATAAGCAAACAGCTGTGGAAAAACACTTTATGGAACTCATCCTTCTATATCGAAACTGTTGGTTCTACCAGTGAAGAAAATGTTAAGAGGTATATTGAAAACCAAAAAGGAAAGGAGTAAAAACGCTTTGTATTTGACGAAGAAAATCATCTATAAGCCTACAGAACAAGAATTAAATATCTTAAACGCATTTGCTTTTTCATCTGCAAAGCTGTGGAACATCGCCAATTATGAGAAGAAAAACTATATAGAATTAGGTTTTTCTTCTTTTCCAAACTGGTATGACCAAAAGAAAAGACTAAAAGATGAATTCTGGTATAAAAACCTGCCCTCACAAACAGCACAAGATGTACTGGACAGGCTTCAAAAATCCTGGAAGAGTTTTTTTGAGCTTCAGAAATCTAAAGGCATAAAGAATCCAAAGCCTCCAAGATTCAAGGAGAAGAATTCCTTGTTCAACTTCACCTTTTTAAGTAACGGATTCAATAAAATATCCAAAGACACCATCAATTTTTCTATTCCAAAGCAACAAAAAGAATACCTTGAAGAGAATTTCTCTTTTGACTCTAAATATTTAAGTCTGAAAATAAAAGAATTTTCAGCGGTCACAGAGAAAATTAAGACCATTGAGTTTAAGCCTTTAAAGGATAAAACCTATCAGATTAATGTTGTTTACGAAATAGAAGGTGCACAGCTCAATAAAGATAACCAACATTATCTTTCCATTGATATTGGCATCAAAAACCTGTTTACCTGTTATGACAATGAAGGTAAAAGTTTTATCGTAAGTGGCACAAAATACCTGGAAATCAGCCACTATTTCAATAAAAAAATAGCTCACTTTCAATCCATCGCCAGTAAGCAGCAAATCGCCAGTGGAAAGAAGTATGCTTCTACAACAAAGCGAATCAAAAATCTTCAGAATAAAAAGCGGTTACAGCTTCATCATTTCTTCCATTGTGCTACAAAAGAAATAGCATCTTACTGTGAGAAGAATGACATCTCTAAGGTTGTCATCGGAGATATCAAGAACATAAGAGAAGACAACAACTTAGGGAAAGTAACGAACCAAAAGCTGCATGCATTACCTTATGAGAAGCTGTATTCCTATCTTCAGTACAAATTGAGGACAAAAGGAATAGAACTTATCAAGGTTAAGGAAAATTACAGCAGTCAGGTGAGTCCCTTTGCTCCAAAAGTTAGTAAGACCTATGCTACGAAAGCTAAAAGAAAGCATAGAGGGCTCTTTATAGACAATCATGTGAAGTTCAATGCAGACAGTGTTGGCGCATACAACATCCTGAGGCTCTATGAAGAAAAACAAAATAAAGGACTGCTCATGCCTATAAAAGGATTAAGCAGTCCAATCAGAATAAAAGTAGCTGTGTAACTCAAATTCATGAGTAGCAGTATAGGGTATGGACTTCCCACATAGGTAGCAGCAAACATTGCATTCATGCACTGATTGCTCGTGACTATGAAAAGAAGCTCCTCATTTCAATGAGGAGTAGTTCACAAAAGTGCTTACTTTTTATGGCTGTGGTAAAGTGATGGGGGCTCCTTCTCCTTGTCTAGAGGCATTCAAAGCTTCTTTAACAAAGGCTTTAAAGTCCCTGGTGGAGGTGGTGGCCCCACTGATGGTGTCAATTTTCTCGGGGTCTTGACTCGTAAGTAGTGCATCTTCAAGCTTTTGTATGTAGAGGATTGGCTTGGTGCCTGTGACTGCATACATGGCTTCTGCATAGGCCTCATCTTGAGACTTTAAGATGCCTTCTTGAACACCATAACCTCTATAGTCATAGGTTACCTCTAGGATGGAGCCATCTTCAATCTTTAGGATTAAAAAAGCTTTCCATCCGGTGGGATCGGGTTCATCAAAGGTTACTTCATAAGTACCATCTTGAAGTGGATCTAGTGGTTTTTGGCAACCTATGAATACCAAGGACATCATCAGAATGAGAGAAGGGATATATAAGAATTTCTTCATGGTCAATTCTCCTTTTAGAAGGTAGATTTGTAAGTTTATCATAACGCAAAGTTAAATTTTGTGCAATTTATTTGTTAGAAGGAAGATTTGTGAATCCTTTGCCAAATATCTTGAGGTTCATTTAATCTTCGTGGATTATCTGATATAATAATTATTTGGAAACAGTTTTTTTGAAGGAGACGAGTAGAAGATGCGCGTAAAGAAATGGGATGTCATTATCATTGGGCTTTTTGTCTTAGCTTCTTTTGTTCCAGCGCTCCTCTTTACTTTAAATACCAGGGACAGCACTGGGGGGTACTATGTAGAAATCAAAGTGCAAGGGGAAGTTTATGCCACAAGAACCTTAACGGGTCATGTGGGTAGAGAAGAGATCCGCATTGAAACGGAGCTGGGCTATAATGTGGTGGAAATCATCGATGAAAAAGTAGGGATGTATGAAGCGAATTGTCCAGATAAGGTGTGTTATAATCCTCCTTTCATTGGGAGGCCAGGGGAGACCATCGTTTGTCTACCCAACCGCATCGTCATTGAAGTGAAGGGAGAGAAGCCAAACGAAGATGATGAGGACATCATCACAGGCTTCAAGAGTGATCAGCATGACTAAAACGACAAAAATGATATTCATCTCCTTGATTGTGGCACAAGCATTGGTGTTACATGTACTAGAAGGAATGATTCCGCTGCCCATTGGTATACCTGGTGCAAAACTTGGTTTGGCGAATATCTTTACCATTATCTCCTTATACATCTTAGGGTTTAAGTCTACGACTTTGGTGGTCGGATTAAGAGTATTACTCGCCACGATGTTTGGTGGTACCTTATCTTCTTTCTTATACAGCATCAGTGGAGGCTTCTTTAGTTTGCTGGCCATGACATTGATCAAAAACCTCTTTAAAGACAAAGTAACCATTCTAGGGGTCAGTGGAGCTGGGGCGGTGAGTCATAACATCGGCCAATTGGTGGTGGCTTCTATGATTGTGAACAATTGGTCTGTGATGATGTATTTGCCAGTGCTCACCTTCATTGGGATTGGTACAGGGATCTTCATAGGGATCGCAGCAAACTTTATCATCTATCATATGTCAAAAATCAATGCCATTAAGAAAATCAGTCAGTTGAAAGACTGGGAAATATTTGGTCATACCAGAAGTTGAGAACGGCCTAAAGGATGTGCTTCATAGTCCTTTAGGCTTTTTATATGCTCCTGTTGTAAATAAAAATTTAATTTTATGTAAACTATTGACAGATGCCTAGCGCTGGTGATAATATAAAAAGTTACTAATTTGACACCTGAAGGAATTTTCTGTATAATGGTATGTGGAAGAAGGTGTTTATATGGAATATTTGAAAAATATTACTGATATTAAGAAAGAGATTGAGAAGAACGTAGGTAGAGATGTAAAGTTAAAAGCCAATGTAGGCCGTAGAAAGATGTATGAGAGTACAGGCACCATTGAACAGGTTTATCCCAGCATCTTTGTGGTGAGGCTCGATAATGATGCTAAGGGATGTGTATCTTTTAGTTATTCTGATGTATTAACAAAAACAGTGACACTTTCATACAACAATTAGTATGCGAAGTACTGGCGATTGCTGGTACTTTTATTTTTTTTGTCCTTTTTTATGGAAACTTTTATGTTTTTTTGTCATAATGGGAAAGACGAAAAGAAAGTAGGTGTTGTGAATGATTATAAGGGCACATGGAAAGATTAATTTGTCCTTGGATATTGTAGGAAAACGTGAAGATGGCTATCATCTTCTGAAAATGGTAATGCAAAGTATTGATTTACATGATGAAATTGAACTGTATGAGAAAGCAGAGGGTGTTTCCCTCTCTTGTGATAAAGAGTATGTACCCACAGACCAGCGAAACATTGCGTACAAGGCAGCAAAACTCCTTTTAGGAGAAGCGAAAGAAAAAAGAGGTGTGCATATCCATATTAAGAAGAACATTCCTGTGGCGGCGGGCCTTGCTGGAGGAAGTGCAGATGCGGCAGCGGTATTAAAGGGGCTCAATGCCTTCTACGGACTAGGATACTCTGAAGAGGCGTTGATGAATCTAGGGCTTTCCTTAGGAGCGGATGTACCCTTTTGCCTAAAAGGAGGTACTTGCCTTTGTGAGGGCATTGGTGAGGTGGTGACGCCGCTTCCTTCTTTTAAGGATAGAGTAGTAGTTCTGGTGAAGCCCCCCTTTGGGGTATCCACAAAAGATGCTTACGGGGCTTTTTCCTTGGAAAAAATTAAGCGACACGTGGAAACGGAGAAGCTGATGTCGGCAATGAAGCAAGAAGATTTACAAGGGGTGCATTATTATGTGCGGAATCTCCTGGAGAATGTAGTGCTTCAAAAGCACCCAGTGGTGAAAAGGGTCAAGCAGCAAGTGGCAAAAAGTGGAGCTGAGGTAACGCTCATGAGTGGAAGTGGCCCAACGGTCTATGGCATCTACCAGGAAGAAGAAGTGGCTAGAAAAGCTGTGGATGCCTTAAGAAGATATGGAAACGAAGTGATTCTCACAAAAACCATTTAAAGATTCTTTGGGACGAATCAAAAAAGTGGAAAACTGGTTCATGAAAAATGCCCCTGCTTTTGCAGGGGCAATCATTACGGTTATAAGTCCACGTGTTTGGCAAATCCTTGGTTCTTTTTCTCTTGGATCAGTTGAAGAGCCAAGTGATAGATGTCATCTGCGGCTTTTGGTTTTGCATTCTCAAGAGATTTTTTTCTCATTTTTTGAAGAGAATCTTCATCTTGCAACGCTTTTTGGATCAAAGGGCCACAGTTTTCGCCGGTACCTAGATTGATGGCTAAGCCATGGCGAAAAAGATAATCCGCGTTCTGTACTTCATGTCCAGGAATGGCTGAGTAGATGGCCAAAGGGGTACCAGTGATGAAACTCTCGGTGATGGTTAAGCCTCCGGGTTTTGTGATGAGTAAATCTGTAACTTTTAGAATGTTGTGCATCTCATTACAGTAGTGGAGGGGTTGAAGGCATGGATCACAGTGTTGTTGTAAAGACAAGACCTTTTCATAGAGGTCTTGGTTTTGTCCTGTGAGCACCAAGATCTGTGCGCCCATTTCAAGGGCCAGTACTTCGTTTAAAATCTCCGTAATGTTCCCAAGACCAAGGCTACCACCCATGAGGGTGATGATTTTACGATGGTCTTTGAGGTTGTAGTCTGCCAAAATCTCTGCTCTTTCTTTGGTTTGAAAGAAGTTTTGGGATACGGGGATCCCGTAAGGGAAGATCATCTCTTTGGCTCGCCCGCGAAGGTGAAGCTCATCGATCATGTCCTCGTTGGAAACCACGTAAGCATCCACGTTTCGATGAACCCAAAAAGCGTGGGAAGCATAGTCTGTCATAACCACCAGGGAGGGTTTGTGCCACTGAAACTTCTTTCGAAGAGTGGAGAGAATTTGAGCGGTAAAAGCGTGGGTTGCGATGAGGATATCCGGCTCAAAATCTACGATGGTGGGGTAAAGCTTATTGGTGAGATAATCAGTTCCTAAGTTGGAAGATTTCACAAAATGCCCATCTTCATCGGAGTGTTTATAGAGAAACTTAAAAAAAGCGGGATAGTGCTGAATGCTTTTCAAGTAGGTACCCACCACAAGCTTGTCTAAAAACGGGCTAATATATTTAATGGTGTCAATAATCTGTATTTCCGAGTGGGGTTCATGGGCAAGAATGGCTTCTTGTATAGCCTCTGCGGCTTTCCCGTGGCCGCCCCCGGTGGAAACAGATAGGATTAATGCTCTCATAGTGCACCTCTTCATGATGTAGTAACCAATATTTTACGTCGCAGCTTTGTTGCCTTCAAAAAATAAATATA
>DOKV01000156.1 GCA_003510765.1 Clostridiaceae bacterium
CTGGTGGAATCCTACTTTGCCAATCCCTTTGGCCCTTATCAGAAGCAAGAAGAAACAGACCTTCTCTTGGACCGTTATTTCAACGCTCTCTTTGCCTACAATATTAAAGTTGGGGAAATCTATACCCAGCTGGGGGTAGAAGGGAAAGAAAAGAGTGGTCCTAGAGATGCGGCCATGGAGCTCTTTAAAGAAATCACCAGTCTCTAAAAACATGATGAAATCCATGAAAATGGAGGCCTCCTCTTTTGAGGAAGCCTCCATTTTTCTAGTCTTCTTTGCTTTTCAAGAGATCATCTGGCCGTCTGTTTTTCACTTCTTCTTCATCGTAGCCCGGAAGATCTTTGGCGTTCTTGACGTCTCCGGTTTCTGGATCCACGTATTCTTTTTCAAATTCATGGATCACCAAGTTTTTTTCTTTCAGTTCCAAGTCGTCATACTTGTTCATGTTCTCTGCTTCAAAGTGTGCAGAGGCCTCATCGTATTTCTCTTCTTCTCGTTTCTTTTTTTCATCCATGGTATACACATCCTTTTCCTGGTAATCCTTTACAGTCTTATCATACTATGACAGGAAGGTCTTTTCTATAGATGGACTATAAATTCATGTATTGTTTGTAGAAAATTCAAAGGAAAGGCCCTAGAGGTGCTACTTAAAACTTTCCATGAAGAACCCTATTTCATTGATAAAGGACTTCTATTAAGGATATAATGGTGAAAAGAGAAAGAAAGAGAGGGAACCTCATGGAACATGTAAGAATTTCAGATACCCTGACCATGGATCGCATCATCCATGGCCATTGGCGCCTACTGGATTGGAAAATGACCAAGGAAGAACTACTGGCTTTCACCGAAGAAGTGCTCGCGCTGGGCGTATCTACCATTGACACCGCAGATATCTACGGAGGATTTTCCTGCGAAGAAGCCTTTGGTGATGCCCTGAAACTGAATAAAGGATTGCGTGAAAAGCTCACCATCGTCACCAAGTGTGGCATTGTGTTTCCTTGCGAAAACCGTCCGCAGTATACCAGCCATCATTATGACCAATCTAGAAAGCACATTATAAAGTCCGCAGAGCGGTCCTTAAAAAACATGGGGACAGACTACCTGGATCTTCTACTCATTCATCGGCCGTCTCCTTTCATGGACCCTGCTGAAATTAGCGAAGCCTTTCGGGAGCTCTATCAATCAGGGAAAGTGAGAAACTTTGGGGTGTCCAACTTCAAGTCTTCTCAATTTGAGCTTTTGAGCTCCTATCTAGACTACCCCTTGGTGACCAATCAAGTGGAGATTTCTCCCCTGAAGCTAGACGTCTTCCAAGATGGCACCTTGGACCACCTCATGACCCGTGGCCTATATCCCATGGCTTGGTCTCCCCTGGCAGGAGGAGATCTCTTTCGAGGAGATGGAGAACGGGTACAGAAGGTCCAAAAGGCCTTACTGGACATTGGCGAAAAGTACGGAGAAACCAGGCTAGATACCCTGGCCTATGCCTTCTTACTCAGTCATCCTGGAAAAATCCTCCCCATCGTGGGCTCAGGAAAAATAGACCGCATCCAAAATGCCGTGGATGCACAAAAGATTAAAATGAATGCAGAAGAATGGCTCACGGTGTATAAAGCATCCATGGGCAGAAATTTACCGTAGAGGAGAGATCGTGATGAGTAAAGATGCCAAAGACCCTAGAGAAAAAATTACCTTAGGCAAGGAGCAGTTTGACCATCTTCCAGAGGTGCAGAAGAAAGAAGACCCCAAGGAAGAGGCCCCAAAGGGCAAAGAGAAGAAAGACCTGGTGGAACCAGAGCAAGTGGTGGTGCAAAAAGAGGAGAAGTCTTTCTCTTTTAAGAAACCCAAAAAAGTTCAGATGGTGGGGCTTCTCGGCGCAGTGGTTCTGATTTTCATCCTGTTTGCAGAAACCTTGAGAAGAAGTATTTTTCGCGCTGAGGACTCTTTAATATTCCAACCCAAGGGAGGCTTCTTGATTCCCTCCGTGGGCATTGTGCTGATAGTTGTAGGTCTCGCCTTGGTGTATGTAGCTTTTACTAGCCTCTTCCATAAACGGGGCAAGCTCACCAAGCAGCAAAAGGGCATCGCGCTACTTTTAGGCATCGTGGTGGCCTTTGTGGGCTTTACCAGCTTCTTTCGGTATGTGGATTATACGGAAACAAGAATCATTGACCGTAGCATCTTCTTCACCAGGGAAGCCACCTATATGGATGTTCAAGAGGTCCATGCCAGCACCTATCAAGAGGGTGAAAATAATCGCCTGAATTACCACTACAAGCTGCAAAATGGCCGTAGCTATGACGTGAAGGTGTCTGAAAGCAACATGGAGGCGGTGAAGAGCATTGATGGCAAAATTCGGAGCACCACCAAACGGTCCATTGACAACTTCGCCATCTTAGAGATGGAGAGACTGGGTATGTATAGTAAGGATGAAGCGCTGAATCTTTTCATTCTAGAATAAGGACCCAAAGGATGAAAAAAGGACAATCCTTGGCCCCTTAGGAAAAGGGCGAGAAAAAGTGACTTCAAAGAAAACAGCTGGAGACCCTATTTTAAGGGCTCTAGCTGTTTTTGCGTGCTATAACACTTTGTCGCTGTCTTCTGCTAAGAGTCTTTTGGCCAAGGCGTGCACATGGGGTGCGTCGCTGGAGTTTAAGAGGGTCACCTGACCTTTTGCTAGGACGCTGGATAAGAGCCCGCGTTCTTTGAGCACCTCTTTTAAGCGCCGCGCGGTGCCTTCACTGCCGTCTAGTAAGACCACATCCTTTGGGAAAATGCGTCTTAAGGCAGGCTTGACAAAGGGGTAGTGGGTACACCCTAAAACCACCACTTGGGGGAGCTCCTTTACAGAAGTCAAAGCATCTTGTAAGTAAGTATAGCTTCTCTCTTCCACCTGGAAGCCTTCTTCGATGATTTCCACAAGGCCAGGAAGGGCCAAGGTGCTGATGGGGCGCGTGGCTTTATAGCGGTCGAGAAGATCGTTGAACTTTTTTTCCTTTAGCGTTCTTTTGGTTGCCAAAACCAAAATGTGCCCCGTTGCGGTATGATCGATGGCCACCTTTAAAGCCGGTTCAATGCCAATGATGGGGATGTCTTTGTAGGCCTCGCGTAGAGCGTCGATGGCCACGCTGGTAGCAGTGTTACAGGCCACCACCACGGCCTTTGCACCCCTTTTAAGGAGCTCTTCCATAACGCTGAAAGAGAGGGCCTTGATGGTCTCCACATCTTTGTCTCCGTAAGGGGCATGTTTGGAATCCCCATAATAGATGAACTGTTCATGAGGTAGTAACTCCATGGCTTTTTTCAACACACTGATGCCACCGACACCGGAGTCGAAAAAACCAATGGGCTGATTCTTCGCCATAGCGTTTTCCTCCCGGTTTTATGGATTCTTCATAATAGCTCTATTCTAGCAAAGGAATGGGCCCTTGAAAAGTTATTTCAGGTTTTCTTCCAGGACAACGCGAAGGTGGGTCCGTTTACCCAGGGTTAAGAGGAAGGTGCCTTCTGCGGGCAACTCTTCCATAACCGTTATTTTTTCACCGTTGATGGCTACGCCCCGTTGATGTAAAAGTCTTTTGAATTCATTTTGGCTCGGGAGAAAACCCGCTTCTTTTAGCAGGGTGGGCAGGGAGGAAACCTCTTGAAGCTTTAAGATTGGGAGATCCTTGGGGACTTCTTTATGGGTGAAGAGGTTGAGGAAGGCTTCTTTGGCTTCATGGGCCAAGGCTTCATCATGGTACATGGTGGTGACCAAGGTGGCTAAGTTAAGTTTCACCTCCCGAGGGTTTTCCTGGTCTAAGCGCTTTTTAAGCTCCTGAAGCTCCTCTGTACGGGCATCTGTGACCAGAGTGAAGTACTTTAAGATGAGGCCGTCGGGAAGGGTCATGAGCTTTTGGAACATGATTTCTGGGGCGTCATGAATGCCCACATAGTTGCCCAGGCTTTTGCTCATTTTTTGAACCCCATCCAGGCCCTCTAAAAGGGGCATCATCATCACCGTTTGAGGGGTTAGGCCCCGGGCTTTTTGTAGGGTTCTTCCCATGAGCAGGTTGAAGGTTTGGTCTCGACCCCCAAGTTCCACATCTGCCTCCATGGCTATGGAGTCAAAGCCTTGGAGTAGTGGATAGAGAAACTCATGGAGACTGATGGGTTGATGCTCCAGAAAGCGGTTTTTAAAATCTTCGCGTTCCAGCATCCTTGCCACGGTGGTGGTTTTCATGAGGTGTAGCATCTCCTCTAGATTCATCTTTTCCAGCCAAGTGCTGTTAAAATGCACTGTGGTTTTCTTTTCGTCTAGAATCCTAAAAATCTGATCCGTATAGGTTTTTGCGTTTTCTAAAACTTTCTCACGGCTGAGCTCCACTCGGGCGGTGGACTTTCCTGAGGGATCTCCAATTCTGCCGGTGAAGTCTCCAATGATGATGTGCACCTCATGGCCCAGGTCTTGGAAGGCTTTGAGTTTTCTTAAGACCACCGTGTGACCCAGATGAATGTCTGGCGCGCTAGGGTCTAACCCAAGTTTTACCTTCAAGGTTTTGCCGGAGGCGATCTTTTCTACGAGCTCCTCCCAGCCAATGATTTCTTCTGCCCCTTTTTCTAGGAAGCTAAGGGCTTCTTCCATGTTCTTATGCATAAGAACCTCCTATAGTTGTTATTCTTTTCAAAGTCTATGGACTAAAAAAAAGCCTCCATCCCCTCTTCTATCTGTAGAAGAAAGGATGAAGACTTGAATGATCTCCATGGTACCACCTTACTTTATGACCCAAGTCGCCTTGGGTAAACTTATCGAGTACATACATACTCTAGCACGATAACGGGTGCAGCTTCATCCGAGGCAGCCTACTCTTTATCATTTCGGTGCCTGGCTCAGAGACGTATTCATATCTACCGGTCCATTTCCTTCCACCAAACGGAAACTCTCTTTGGGTACCTTTGTAAAAACTACTCTTTCTCATCATGGCCATATTCCTTTGAAATTAACTATGATTCTAGGCTTCTTTTGGGAGGAAGTCAAGGGGAAAGTGTCATGCCCAGAAATTTCTTGAGACATACAAGGGGGATATTATTTGCCTCATGTTGGAAGCTTAGTGAAAAAAGGACAAAAAAAACCCCCTAGTTACGGGGTTGTAAGATGATATGATGGGAAAAGAAGAATCTTCTTTTCAGCCGGGACAGTCCATGGGAAGATGGTCCTGTCAGATAGTGATGATGCACTACGAACCTTTGTTCTTTTTTAGTATAATAGAAACAGATGTTCGTGTCAACAGGGAAGATGCATTTCTTTTCTTTGAAACTCTTGGTATAATAAGCAGGTAGTATGTATTGAACCTCTCATGGCTA
>DOKV01000003.1 GCA_003510765.1 Clostridiaceae bacterium
TGACCAACATTCTCTATGAAGAAGGAGCCAAGCGCTATCAAGACGAGCTCTTTCATTTTGATGGGCACAATGCTGCCATTTTACTGGAAAATGGCGGAGGCAAAACCGTCCTTATTCATGCGGCCCTTCAAGCGGTGCTTCCCCACCAGGATTTGGCTGAACGAAAAATCAAATCCACCCTTCTATTAGAGGAAGCCCCAGCACACATTGCCATGGAATGGATCCTCAGTGAACATCCCAGACGTTATTTGGTCACTGGCATTTCCCTCTTCATCCAACACCAAAGCCTAGACTCTCTACGCTATGTCTATGAATACGGAGAAGAGGATGAGGGTGCCTTAGAAAAAATCCCTTTCCTTCGGCAAGGTCAAAATGGCCAAAGATTCGCCAGCAAAGGCGAAATGGCCGACTACTATGGGTCCATGAAAGAGCGTTCCTTCCATGCCAAAACCTTCCAAACCATCAAGGAGTATCGACAGTACTTAGAAAGTCATTATCAAATCATTGCTACAGAGTGGGAAGCCATCTTAAAAATCAACAGCACCGAAGGCGGTGTAGAGACCTTCTTTGATGACTGCAAAACCACCAACCAGCTCCTGGATCGCTTGTTGATTAGATCCGTGGAAGATGCCATGGAAGGCCATCACAAAAATACCTTCCCAGATCTCTTTGAAAAGCACTATGAATCCCTTAAAAACTACAAAAAGCTCAAGGAGACTTTACAAGAAACGGAAAAGCTAGAGGGAATCCTCCAAGGCTACACCAAAGTTCATGAGACGCTGCAAGAGAAGGTGCAAGCCTACGAAGAAGCCAAAGGAAAGACCAAAGGCCTTTATGATACGTTCTTGACAGAAAAAGCCCGAAAAGAGGCTGACCTTACAGAAGAAAAAGCTGCTCTTAACGCCTTGGCCCTGGAAGAACATCTTCTCCAAAAGAATACAGCAGCTTTACACATCCATGAAACCAAAAACCAAGAGTCTCTCCTCTTTGACTACGCTATGGCCAAAAGCATGGCGAAGGATGAGCTCAAGGAAACCATCTTTGCCCAAAAAAACCGCTATTATAGCCACCAAAAAGAGAAGAAAATCAAAGACCTTGAACATCTACAGGGGCGTATTCTCCTGACCCAAAAGGACCTTAAAGCTCTGGAAACCACAGAGGAGGAAAAAGCTCTGGAAGCCTCCTTGGCAGAGGTCCTAGGGAAAATCCGGCATCAGTATGAAACACAACTGGCCTTTTATCAAAAGGAAATTCAAAGCCTACAGTTTCATCTTCTCCCCATAAAAGAAGAGCAGGTCACCTTGGCCAAAAACACCCAAGAGCATAGACGTAAGCAAGAGGCACTGCAAATCCATCTTGGTAAGGTCCAAAGTCAAGAAGAACAGCTTCAAGCCTCCCTGGAGAAAATCCGCCAAGATCTTCTTGCCCATGAGGCCCAGGGAACCATGAAGGAGATGCTGAAAGTCTTTGAAAAACGCTCCAGTGCCTTGGAAGAAGAAGTGGTAATCCTAGCCCAATCTTACCTCACCCATGGCAAAGACTATGACCGCCTGGTGGAGGAGAAAATTGCCCTTCAAGAAACCATGCAAAAAGCTGAGCGCCATCATGATCAGATGGAGAATCAATTGGCATTGCTAAACAAAGAACAGGCACATCTCTTGGCAGACCTTTCCCTGCTTCGTCCTGAATGGGGTACCATCAGTAGTCTGTATGAGAAAGAAGAAGCACTGAAAGGGCATTTCCAAGCACAGATGGAGGTGTTGAAAAGACAAAAGGAAGAACTTTTGGTAAAAGAGCGCCAAGTCCTTCGCGAGCAAGAGGATTATGGCACCCAAAAAACCTTCTTTGCAGATCCAGTATTGGCCAGATGGGTACCCAAATGGTCTCAGCAATTTGTCTATCTCAAAACTGGTGTATCCTACTACGAAAACCTCTCTCAAGAAGAACGTGACGCCTTGCCTGAGCACCTTTGGCCCATGATGCTCATCACCACGGAAAAAGAGCGAGGGGCTTTGACTGAAAAAGTCCAAGCCATCGCCAAGGACTTATCTTACCCCATCTTCATCTTCAGTGATCAAGATCTCAAGGACACTTCCATGGATCAGGTACCAAAAGTACTGCCTAGTAGCTTTCACCGAGGACTTCAGGATGACGTCTTTAAGGCTTGGCAACAGGACATTTCAAGGGATCTCCAAAGGATTTCCGCAGACTGCAGAAATAAAGAAGAAGAGTTCAAACTATGGGAACACAACCATCAGCTCCTAAGGAACCATCTAACGCGCTATCCCCACGAAATGTTCAAAGAGCTCACGGACCTTTTGGCCCAAGAGAAAAAAACGTTGACCATGCACCAAGGACGCCTTGGGCAAATCCATACAGAAGAAGCCTCTCTGGCGCAAAAAATGAAAGTGCTGCAGCGGGAAAAGGAGATCAAAGAAGACGCACGAAAAGAGCTGGAGAGAGTTCTTCGGGAAGCCCATCGTTATCTCCAAGAGGCAGACAAACTCTCTCAAGTGCAAGAAGACCTTCACGCCACAGAAAAGCAACTGGTTCAGGTGGCTTCAGCCCTTGATTCCTTGGAAGAAAAAGCCTCACACCTAAGAACACAGCACCAAGAGAAACAGCTGGCCATTCAATTGGCCACTCAAAAAGAGCACACCCTGCGTCATAGTGCCCCTTATGAACTGTCCTTAAGCTATGCGCCGGTGGCATCCACAGAGTCCTTGTCCCTACTAGAGGTGGAGAGGGATGCCCTATCTGATCGATTAAAGAAAATTCATCTTTCCAAGGATGCCCTCTTGGAGAGGCTAGCTCAGCTTCAAGAACAAGAAAGAAGAGCATCCCAAACCTTTCAGGTATGGGAAAAAGAACATGGTGCCTATCTGTCTTCTCTTACAAAAGAAGAACTTTGGACTATCCAAGAAGAAGCTTTGCTAGAAGAGATTCAGCGTTTAGAAGCCACGCTTCCCTCTGTGGAAAAGGCCCATGAAGAGGCACGCGCAAAGCTCTATACCTGCCAAGGTAAGCTAGAGAAACTCTTACAAGATTATAAGGATACCTATGAAGAAACCACCCCACTTCCTTTGTCTACTTCCATCAAAGAAGCACGGGACTCCTTGGCAAAGGAACAGCACAAACAAGAGAAGAGAAGGCAATATCTACAGCAAAACATCCATCGCTTGGAGGAAGTCTTGAAGTCTTTACAAGCCGCCCTTCATCGTCTAGATCGCTATGAAGAAGCCCATCACTTTTTAGCCCCTGATGTGGTACGTCTTTCTTTAAGCGCCTCTGAAGAGGAACGCCTCTCTTATAAACGAGAAAATTTAGCCAAGGACACCATACAGTACCTTCTGGAAAAAAGCACCCACGTGACAGAGTACCAACTTCTGGTGGGAAAAGAAAAAAAGAAGGTGCAAAGCTATATCTCTAAGCAGCTGTCCGATGAAAAGCTCAAAGAAACGGTATTGGGAGGCATTGACACCCATGACAACTATCCTGCCCTAGTCACCTTTAAGGAAAATATGCTACTCAAAATTCATGCCATTCGAAGCTATGCCAGTGAAAACATTCGAAAAAGTGACCAAGATCTCTCCTTTTTCATTGATCAAATCTACATCCATTTGCAAACCATCACGGAAGAACTGCAGCAGATCCCCAAGAAAACCAAGATCAAGTTTCAAGGAGAATGGAAGCAAATTTATAAACTGACCCTGCCCCTTTGGGCAGAAGATACTGGGAAGATGCGCATTCGCCTGCACATTGAAGAGCTCCTAGCAGACCTTGAGAAAAATGCACAAGGTGGGGAGTCTTCTCTTCTCTCCAGCACCCCCATCCGGAAAGCGCTGGAAACGCGACTGGATACCAGACAGCTCCTAAGAAGTCTCCTGAATAACGAAAACATCAAAATTCGTTGTCATAAAGTCCAGAACGACAACCAGATCAGCACCCGTTCCTATACCTGGGAAGAGAGCAACAAATGGTCTGGTGGGGAAAAATGGAGCAAGAATATGACGCTCTTTCTAGGTCTCCTGAATTATGTGGCAGAAAAGAAGCAGCCGCTTCTGGCCAAAATGAAACGCCATCGGGTGGTGATTCTAGACAACCCCTTTGGCAAAGCTTCCTCAGATCATGTCTTAGGACCAGTGTTCTTCGTGGCAGAGCAGTTGGGCTTTCAAATCATCACCCTCACAGCCCATTCAGAAGGAAAGTTTCTTAAAGACTACTTTCCGGTGATTTATAGTTGCCGGTTACGGGCCACCCAAGGCATTCGCCAGCAAATCATCACCAAGGAGCGCACCATTCAAACCGCTTATTTTAAAGACCATGCACCAGAGTCTCTTCTACGCATGGGGCTTTCAACAAAAGAACACCTGCCAGAAGATCTGCACTAAAAGAGCCTAGGGTATACCTACTCCCTTCACACCATCCAGTCCTATCCATGAAAAAACAGACACCCAAGGAGGTCTCCCTCATGACAAGCATTATTCCTTATACCCCTTCCTTTAAAGAAGGCCTAGAAACCCTTCTAGAAGATTCCTTTGTCCGAGCAGACGTGCAAAAAAACCTTCTCCAGCATGAAGACTGTTGTTTGCTTCTTGTGGAAGAAACCAAGATCCTGGGCACAGCACTGTTCACCGGTAAAAACAAAAAGACCAGTTTCACCCTCTACATTCATCCAAACCACCGAAGAAAAGGTCTGGGGACCCTTCTTTTGAAAGCCTTGGAAGATAAAATGGCTTTAGAGGGCGTGGAAGAAGCCGTTTGTGATTTCATGGTGCATCCTCGGGAAGAAGCCTTTCTAACGGCCCATGGGTACAACTACTGGTTCCAATCCAACTACATGACTTTTTCTGGACCTTTTCCCAAAAGACCTCCCATCCATATGATCTCCTATGAGGAAGCGGCCTATCTGGACACCCATCAGGTGTTTGCCGAAGCTTTCCATAACATGAGAACACTGGTGGGGATCCAATCCACCTTAGAGGCGCCCAGTGAAGAAGAAGAAGAGTACTTTGCAGAGGAAAAAGACAATCTATTTTTACTCAAAGATCAAGGGGAACTGGTCTCCTGCGGACTTATTTCTGGACAAGAGATTGAAACCTTGGCCACCCATCCTTCAAAGCAAAAGAGGGGGTATGGCCAAAGACTGTTAGAAGGACTCCTTTATACCATGCATCAACGGGGCCATGACCAAGTGACCCTGTGGGCGGTGGAAGGAAATCCAGCCAAAATCTTTTATGAAACCATGGGCTTTCAAGTGCAGCGCCTACATACCTTAGTTCAGAAGCGACTTATGCCGCCTACACTTTAAAAGGAGATGCCATGATCCAGTTTGAAAAGAATAGAGAACTCCAAAGAGCATTCCAGAACCTAAGGGACTCCATGGAAATGATGCAAGGATACCTTTCTGAACTACTCCCCTACATGGAGGGCCCTTTAAGCATCCGAGATGAACAAAAAGTGCTGGCCTTACGGGCAAAATACCATCTCCCCAAGAGTTCTTTGGTGATTCAAAGAGAAGCACTCCTCGACCAACCTTATTACAAGAACATCCATTTGAAGGATATATCCTTTGGGGACATTTCCTATGAAGAGCGTATCATCCAAGAGCGAACCCTCATGAACACAGACTTTTCCAAACCTCATGGCAAATACCTTTTCCATGATCATCCCCTGGGGTATTTCAAAGAATCCGTGTCTATGCCGGCACTTTTTGAAGGAGACACCCTCTGGATGTCTCCAGCCATCAGTGAGTTTCGTTCCATGGAAGAGGTCATCAAAAAAGGCCAGGGTAAATGTGTCACCTTTGGTCTAGGCATTGGATTCATCCTCTATATGTGGCTTCGCAAAAAAGATGTCACGGAGGTCACTGTGGTGGAGGAAAACGAAAAGGTCATTGCGCTATTTCAGCAAGAAATTCTCCCCCAGTTTCCCAAGGATAAGCCCATCCACGTTCTTCAGGGCAATGCCTTGGATTATTTTCATGATGATTTTCTGAAGAATTATGACTATGCCTTTGTGGACTTTTGGGCATCCACCAAAGATGGTCTTCCAGCCCTCACAAAGCTTCTCCAGAAGCAAGTGACTTCTCCCCATGTGGATTATTGGATCGAGGAAGCCATCCTCATGGACCTGAAATACCTGGTGGCATTATATCTCCATCACCTTTATGAAGAGAAACCCCTGGAGGACTTTATGATGAACCAAGACCTGGAGATGATGCCCTATGCCATCAAGGTGAACCTCTTCTTTAAACATTTTTCCATGACCCTCACCACGGAAAGAGACCTTCTCCATCTCCTCCATAGTAAAAAAATCCTCAGGGCCATCCT
>DOKV01000018.1 GCA_003510765.1 Clostridiaceae bacterium
TAAAATCGTTTACAAAAACACTGTGAAGATCAGGACTTTTCTACTATAATAAGACTAGGTAGGAGGGATTAGGTATGCTGACCATTGCTTTGCATTTTCCAAGATGTAGCGGCCATGAACGAAAAAATCGATTGATCAAAAGTATCGTTTATCGTGTGGCTGGTGCATTTTCATTGCCAGACCATAAAGTCCGTGTGATGTTTTATGAATCTGAATTTCGTTCGGATATGGAATCTAATTTGGGAGATTTTATTCATATCGACGTATTGGCTTGTCCCCCCTTGGTGCTGGAGGACCGCAAAATCTTAGCGGACATTTTAAAAGATGAAGTAAATATCTTTTCTGGCACCCATGTGGATGAAGTATCAATTTTCATCCAAAATACAGATTGTGACGCTTATTTTGTGTAGCCTCAAGTATTTTAAGAAATCATCTTTTGACGGACAGTATTCCATATATTCGTTCAGAAAAGGATGCTTATTTTATTCCCTAGTATGTCCTGTTTTAGAACAAAAATTCCGTTAATTCCTAGTGAAATGCTAAGAAAACCCATGAGATATCGCCATAGTAGTCCTATTCATGGCCGTGCATTTATAGGGATTCCTAAAAGAAATTGTCAAAAAAATGACAATGCCATAAAGCGTATTCTTAGCGTGTTGTTTTCCTTGAAACGCCTAGGTTCAGAAGCTATAATTAATGTTGTTTGGCAATTATTTAACAAGGGGGAGAATAAATGTGTAGTTTACTCGAAAATCCTAAAATCCAAGAACTTGATGCCTTTATTGACGAAATCCATGCGAAAGAATCGGATCTTATAGAAGTACTTCATAAGACCCAGAATCTCTTTGGCTACATCGCTGAAGAATTGGTGGACCATATCGCTGAAAAGATTGGTGTGCCAAAGGCAAAGATTTTTGGTGTCGTAAGCTTCTATTCCTATTTCACCACAGAACCAAGAGGGAAAAATGTCATCAACGTATGTATGGGTACTGCTTGTTTCGTGCGTGGAGCAGACAAGATCTTAAGAGAGTTTGAATCTCAGCTTCGTATCAAATCGGGTGAAACATCCATTGATAAGCTTTTTACCATCGATGCCCTACGTTGTGTGGGTGCCTGTGGCCTAGCCCCTGTTGTTATGGTAAACGACAAAGTATATGGAAGAGTAGAAGCTGCTGATGTACAAAAAATCATCAGTGAATGCGAGGTGTAAGAAGATGTTAAGAAGTATTGAAGACCTAAAAAACATCCAAGAAAAAAGTAGAGGGTTACTATTCTTAAGAAAGAATGTGGAAGCGGTCAGTGAAAAGCGAGAACTTCTAGTTTGCGCAGGAACAGGCTGTCACAGTGCCATGAGTAAAGAAATCATGGAAAATTTCAATGAGGAATTAGAAAAAAGAAACCTGACAGATAAAGCCACTTGTCATATCACAGGTTGTTTCGGCTTTTGTGAAAAAGGCCCAATCGTCAAGGTCTATCCTGATGATGTCTTCTACACAGAGGTTACCGTGGATGATATCGATGAGATTATTTCTGAACATATCGTCCAAGGCAACATGGTAGAAAGACTTCTTTATGTGGATCCTAAAACCAAAAAGAAAATTGATACACAGCATCATATGGACTTTTATGGCAAACAAGAACGTATTGCCCTAAGAAACTGTGGACTCATAGATCCTGAGAAAATTGAAGAATACATTGCCAATGATGGCTATACTGCGTTGGCAGATATCATCATGAATAAGCAACCCATCGATGTGGTGAATGTCTTAAAAGAATCTGGCTTGAGAGGACGTGGAGGCGGAGGCTTCCCTACTGGATCTAAATGGGGCATGACCCTTCGAAGCAAAGGCGATCAAAAGTACATGATTTGCAATGCGGATGAAGGAGACCCAGGGGCTTTCATGGACCGTTCCATCTTGGAAGGAGATCCACACAGCATCATTGAAGCCATGGCCATTGGTGGATTTGCCATTGGAGCCAATATAGGAATCGTCTATATTCGAGCAGAGTATCCTTTGGCCATCAACAGATTACGAACAGCCATCAAACAAGCAAAGGCATACAACCTTCTGGGGAAAAACATCTTAAATACAGGATTTGATTTTGACCTGGAAATTAAGTATGGTGCAGGGGCTTTCGTATGTGGAGAAGAGACGGCCTTGATCCATAGTATTGAAGGACATAGAGGAGAACCTACATCCAAGCCTCCCTACCCTTCTGAATCAGGACTCTTTGGAAAGCCAAGTTGTGTGAACAATGTGGAAACCCTAGCCAATGTTCCCGTGATTTTCCAAAAAGGAGCAGAGTGGTTTTCCTCCATTGGGACAGAGTTCTCCAAAGGAACGAAGGTCTTTGCCTTGGCAGGAAAAATTAATAATGTGGGCTTGGTAGAAGTGCCCATGGGTATTACCCTACGGGAAATCATTTATGAAATTGGTGGTGGCATTAAGGGCGGACATGCTTTTAAAGCAGTACAAACCGGAGGTCCTTCTGGTGGATGTATTACAGAAAAAGATTTGGATACCCCCATTGATTATGAGTCCTTGAGTAGAATTGGTTCCATGATGGGATCCGGGGGCATGATTGTCATGGATGAAGAAAACTGTATGGTGGATATTGCCAAGTTCTACCTAGACTTCACCGTGGAAGAATCCTGTGGAAAATGTACAGCTTGTAGAGTTGGTAACAAGAGACTTCTTGAAATACTAGAAAGAATCACCCAAGGAAAAGGCGAGATTGAAGATTTGGATAAACTGGTTACCCTTTCTGAAACCATCAAGGATACATCCCTATGTGGGCTAGGCCAGACTGCACCCAATCCCATCTTGAGTACCATTCAGTTCTTTGAAGAAGAGTATCGTGCCCATATTCTTGATAAGAAGTGTCCATCCGGTGTTTGTAGAGACCTCATGCAATATGTGATCATGGACAACTGTATTGGTTGTACCAAGTGTGCTAGAGCATGCCCTGTGGATGCCATTAGTGGAAAAGTACGTGAAATGCATCACATCGACCAAGAAAAATGTATCAAGTGCGGCGCTTGTTTCACCGCTTGTCCAGTGAAGCCAATGAAGGCTGTACAAATCGTATAGGAGGAATGAACATGGTTAATATCACCATAAACAACAAGGAAATTCAGGTACCTGATGATTATACAATCCTTCAGGCAGCAGAAACCTTGCA
>DOKV01000138.1 GCA_003510765.1 Clostridiaceae bacterium
ATGAAAAGGGCATCTTAACCTCCACCACCGCCATGGCGGCAGCCCCATATCTCCTTGAAGGCCTCGCCCTGGCCAAAGGCTATGGAGATTTAGGCATTGGGGTCCATTTGACCTTGGATGCCTTGGCGCCCCTCTCCCCAAAAGAAGAGGTAGCCAGCCTTGTGGATGCAAAGGGACACTTTAAAAAGCACCCTCAGCGTTTGCCCATAAAGGTGCATCTGGAGGAAGTCTATGTGGAATGGAAACGACAGATTGAACACTTGATAGAGCTGGGGGTAACCCCCACGCATCTAGATGGACATCACCACCTGCATCTTCATCATGATCTTTTTCCCGTGACTTTGGCACTGGCTAAAGAGTTTCATCTGCCCTTTAGATATGTAGAGACCCTCCATGGTGAAAAAGAGAAGATAGCACTTTTGACCTCCGGAGCTTCCTATTTTCAAGGACTTACGGACTTTTTACAAAGATACGGTGACCGCGGATTACTTCCATCACTTCACGAAAAATCATCCCGGAAGCAGCAATCAGGTCTATGAAATCATGTGTCATCCAGCCTATTTGGATGATGTGATTTTTTCACAAAGCAGCTACCAACTCCATCGCGTGAAAGAGCTGGTCATACTAACGGACAAAGAAGTCCACGAAAGTCTCCTCTCCCAAGGGATTGCGCTGGGCAATGTACGGGACTTCTTCCACATCTAGACGATAAAAAGTCAACCCTTGGAGTAGCATACTCCTAGGGTTGACTTTTTTATCCACGTCTTTTTAATTCTTGCATCTCTTCATGAAGGACAATGAGCTCTTTACAAAGAACTTTAAAGGTTTCCGCCGCCATCATTTGATCTTCTGCATGGACCAAAAGTAAATCCATGAGAATCTCCTCTCCTCTAGCCATCCGTGTAATGAGCTTTCCATGCTCTTCATGCCCTTCCACTAGTAATGCTTCTCCTTCTTCTACGCACTTCTTCGCCTCCAGGAAATCACCAACCTTGGCTCTTTCTAAAGCTTCCACGAACATAGATCTTGCCGCACCATTTTTCGCAATGAGCAAAAATGCGATTTCTTGATTTTTCATGGCCATGATCTCTCCTTCACGACAATGCCTGCCTTTATTTCTTTTGGATCCAATTCACATGAAAGCCTCTTTGATAAGCAAAGAGTGGTGTCACATGGCCATGACCTTCACGGATGATCACAAAGGGATCCCTTAAGAGCACCCTTCCTAAAGCCACCAAATCAGCCCGATTATTTTGCAAGATTTCTTCCACTTGACCCACTTCTGTAATGAGGCCCACGGCGATGGTCTCCACGCCACATTCCTTCTTTAAGGTTTCAGAAAGCTTCACTTGATAGCCAGGATATAAGGTAATCTCTTGATCCACATGAAGACCGCCAGAGCTCACATGAATCATGTCATACTCTTCCTTCACCAGGTCAATGATCTTCACCATTTCCTTGATATCTATGCCACCCTCCACATAATCTGTGGCTGAGACCCGAAGAATCAGCGGAAAGTCTTTGGGTAATACGGATTTCACAGCCTCTGTGACTTCTTTTAGGAAGCGCACACGATTTTCTGTGGATCCACCATATTCATCGGTGCGATGATTGGATAAAGGGCTTAAAAATTGATGAATTAAATATCCGTGGGCACCATGAATTTCTATGAGTTCATAGCCAGCTTCAAGACTTCTTCTTGCCGCTTCTTGAAATCCTAACACAATACGCGCAATCTCTTCTTGATTCATTTCCTTGGGCACCCCATAGTGGTCATTGAACATTATGGGCGAAGGGGCATAGGTGGTCAAGGATTTGATGCCACACTTTCTCCCTGCATGACCAAGCTGAATGCCAATGCTGGAGCCATACTTTTTGGACAGGTCCACGATTTTCTTATGGCCTTCTATTTGATCGTCTCGCCAAAGGCCCAGATCTCGTTCAAGGATTCTCCCCTCCGGCGTCACACCTGTAGCTTCCACAATGATGAGCCCTATTTCGCCTAAAGCTGCATTGCCATAGTGAATATAATGAAAGTCTGTGGGATGGCCATCTTCTGCCATATTCATACACATGGGGGGCATCACCACTCTATTTTTCAACGTTAGATTCTTGATGTTGTATGGACTAAATGTCTTCATAGGCCGGCTGCAACTTGCAGCTCCCTCAACTCCTTCTTGTGATAATTTGTACAAACTTAGAGAATCTAATCCTTCTCCTGTACTTATGTAAACGTACCTACTGTCAATTCTACCTTGATTAACAAACAAAGTCCACAGGAACCCGGGAGATTCCCCATCCTGTGGACTCGCACAAAATTCAATTTTTGTTGTTAATGTTAAGATAATTTCGTCAATTAATTAACAAATCTATAATAAATATCAAACTATTGTTAATATTTTACATGAAACCCAGGTTATCCGTTATAATATTTATAACATAGTATTTCGCAAAATCAAGGAGGAAGAAACATGACCATGGACGCTGTATTCACCAAAGAAAACATCCAGGAAATGGATCCATTCATTCTACTGAGTACGTTAAACACGAAACTACGAAATGACTTTGACTCCCTAGCTGCTTTTTGTGACCATTATAATCTAGACCAGAGTACCCTCATGACCAAACTAGGGACCTTCGGCTATGAATATATCGGTGAAATCAATCAGTTTAGAATGCCTTAATCCTCTTCATGACTAAGGCAACGAATGACCTCTGCGGCGAGAATATATCCTGCTGCAGGCGGCACAAAGGAAGTACTCCCAGGAGTACTTCTTTTTTTCAGGCTACTCACTGCCCCTTCCACAGCTTCTTCCTCAATGTCCATGGGTACCAGAGGCTTCTCCGTGGAGGCCACCACTTTCACTGTGGTGATGCCTCGCCTTTTCAGCTCTCTTCTCATGACTTTTGCCAAGGGGCACATGGTGGTTTTTTTGATGTCCATCACAGACAACTTGGTGGGATCTAACTTGTTTCCTGTACCCATGGAGCTGATCACTGGGATGCCTTTTTCTTTGCAATAAGCAATGACTTGAAGCTTACTGGTCACCGTATCGATGGCATCGATGACATAATCCGTATCCAAAGGAATGATCTCTTCTAGATTCTCCTTGGACACAAAGGCTTTGATGCCCAAAACCCTACATTGTTTGTTGATCATTTGGGCTCTTTCTAAGGCCGCATCTACTTTATGTCTCCCCACGTTATCGTAAGAAGATAGTAGCTGTCTATTCAGATTGGATAGGGTAAAGACATCATCATCCACCACACTCACCTGGCCTACGCCGCCTCGAACAAGGGCTTCGAAGCAAGTACCCCCAACGCCCCCAAGACCCAGAAGGACCACCTTGGCGTTGTATAATCTATTCATTTTTTCTTCACCCAGAAGCATCTGGGTTCTTCTTAATTCATGTTGCAATTTTACTACCTCTTCTTCTTTAAATCATAAAGAATATAATACAGATTCCCGTATATTTCAAGAACTTCCATAAAATGAAGCGCAAAGCGACCCCATGGACAAGGCCCCCTCTTCCTTCTATAATGAGAGAAAAAGAACCCTAAAGGAGTATTTTATGAAAAATATCATTGGTATCATCTGTGCTATGGAAGAAGAGTTGGCCCCATTAAAGAAACTCATGACCCTACAGGAAAAGAAGACCAAAGCTTCCATGGACTTTTATCAAGGCACCCTTCAAGAGGTTGAAACGGTGATGGTGGTCTCTGGCATTGGCAAAGTCAACGCGGCAGTCTGTGCGCAGATTCTTTGCGATGATTATAAAGTCACTCACTTGATCAATGTGGGGGTAGCTGGTGGTGTTAAAGAAGACATTCAGCCCATGGATGTGGTGGTGGCCACAACCCTCATCCAGCATGATATGGACGTCACTGCTTTTGGTTTGCCAAGAGGGGACATCCCTCGCATGGAGACCTCTCATTTTAAAGCAGATGCACAGCTTTCAGCCTGGGCCTTAGAAGCCTCTCGTATAAACACCAGCTATGAAACCCATGAAGGCGTCATCGTCAGCGGCGACCAGTTCATCCACAGCAAAGACAAAGTCATGGATCTTTTGGCCACCTTCGATGCTTCTGCTTGTGAAATGGAAGG
>DOKV01000217.1 GCA_003510765.1 Clostridiaceae bacterium
GACTCCCTTCATCTGCACCAGTGAAAAAACTCTTTGTGGAAACAAAGAGTTTTTTTATTGTGGAGATCAACTGGGCATAGGGGGCAAGAAGGTGAACTACGTCGTTTTTCGCCTGGTTTTCGAGTTATCCTGAATATATAATATGCTTAGTGATATCATCAAGATACACAATAAGACAATATCTACTAAAACAAAGAATAGTTATGATGAAAATGATAAGGCTTTAACCTAACTATTTAATTTGATTTTAAAAATATTGATAAAAAGAATTTCATATGCTATGATATTTATAATGTATGTAAAAAAGTGTAGTGGGCTTTGCATCAGATGTGATGCGGTCTTTTACGTGGAGTAACAATGAAGTAGGATATAGGAGGATACCCATGCCATATTATAGCTTTAAGAAAATCTGGACACCCATGGAGATTTTCGGTGTTAAATTACTCAAAGAGACTCAATCTGGTGCACTTTGGTATCAGGTGAAAAACAACAAAAAGCATCCCTTATTTAAAAAAATAAATAGGGCTGAACTTGAGAGCGTAATGGACGATCGTCCATGCGTTCTTTTTTGTTTGAAGAACTTATTTCTAGAAGGATCGAGGCATGTAGGACACATGGCACTAAAAGATAAGAGATGAAGAAAGAATGGTTCTTCTAATAAAATGTTCTTGACAATAGTGTACGTCATACACTATTATAAAATTAAAGAGAGGTGAGGAGATGAATGAGGAAAAGGATTTGCTTAGTGGGTTCATGGTGGAGCTGAAAAGAGGCACTTTAGTGCTTTCTGTGTTAAGTCAATTGTCAGAGGCGGAGTATGGGTATTCCTTGGTACAGAAGTTAGAAGAAAAAGGCATGGCCATAGAGCCTGGAACCCTCTATCCCTTGATGCGTAGATTGGAGAAACAAGGGCTTTTAATCAGTGAGTGGGATACTACAGAATCAAGGCCTCGTAAATTTTATCGATTGAGTCCTTTAGGAGAATCTGTGTTGCAAGAGTTAACAAAGGAATGGTTCCAATGGACCCATCGTATGGAGAAACTATTAAAGGAGGGGGAAGATCCATGGACATGATCAAACGTTATATTTATCAAGTACAGAAGTATTTACCCGAGAGCCAGCGTGAAGAAGTGGGCAAAGAACTTCAGGCCAACCTACTAGACATGATGGGGGAAGATCCTCAAGAAGAAGAGGTCTTGGAAGCGCTCATAAGCCTTGGGCATCCAAAGAAGTTGGCCAGGGAATATAGCATCGAAGAAAGGTATCTCATTGGGCCAACCTATTATGATCAATATCTGGAAATCTTAAAACTGGTCACCGGCATTGTTTTGGTGGTCATGGTGGTGGTGCAGCTACTATCCTTGGTCTTTGGGTCCAGCAGTGACGGGTTCTCCCTTCAAACATTCATACAGAGCGTGGGAAAGATTGTAGGGGTAGTCCTAGGGGCAGTGCTACAAAGTGCTTTTTGGGTCACCTTCTCCTTTGTCATGGTGGAGCGCTATGGCCAAGAGGAAGGGTATAAGAGAGACCAAGAGGAAGATTGGTCTCCCAAGAACTTACCGGCGGTGCCAAAGGTTGGGCCTTTAAAAATCTCCAAGGTGGAAGCAGGGATTACTTTGGTGGTGACGGTGTTTGTTATGGCTCTTTTGGTGCAAGGATCAGATTGGATTGGGGTCTTTTATCGAGAAGGAGAAAATGCCTATAGAAGCATTCCGTTGTTCTCCTCGGCTCGACTGACCTGGTATCTTCCAGCCTTTTGGTTTTTTGCCATCGCTCAGGTGGCCATGGTCTTGTGGCAACTTATGAAGAAATACTGGACCATGCCCATGGCTATGGTAAATTTCCTTTTAGAACTGGGTTTTATCTTGCTTGTAATGGGGATGCTCCTAGATCCACACTTGCTAGATGAAAACCTGGCCAGATCCTTGGCAGACACCTTCGGTGCGAGCCTAGAGAATGTGAACCAATGGATTGGTCAAGGAAAGTTCTTCACCGGGCTCTTTGTCATGGTCATTGGGCTTCTGGATGCGGGGAGTGTCGTCTACAAGATGTGGAAAAGCAAGAAAAATCATCATGGATAAGGGTAGAAGATCTTCCTCTTGGGGAAGGTCTTCTTTTTCAATATCCTGACAGATGAGGATTTCTTGATAAATATTGAATATTACTATGGATTTCAAGGAAGCGCTTAAGCGCTGTTTAATAAGATAAATTTCTGGAATGAGGTATATCAATGCTGCTAAGAGGTATCTCGATGATTTGTTCTTTTTGAAGGGGAAGGTACATTTGTGGTGAAGGAGATTTGTTTTCCTATATAGTTAATCTAAGTTTAACAAAACTAATAATTGCTCTTGCTCCAAGGAATGAACCATGATAAACTCAGTAAGTATGCGTTTGAAGTCGTTTAACAACCATGGATCAAAGGACGTCCTCCTCCAAGGATATGGAGAATGGGTGGGGGCGTCAGATCAAAAACAGAAGGGATAGGGGAAAAGACCATGAGTGTAGGAAAGAAACTGGCCACAGGATTTGGAGCATTGCTTCTCATGATGCTCATCGTGGGTGGCGTTGGCATGAATGAGCTTAGAAAGACCAATGAGGATTTGGCGCAGATGTATGCGTTTCAGTTGAAGGGTGTACAGCACATTTCTAATGCTGAGACGCAGCTTTTGAGAATATCTAGAGCGCGAAACAATTTACTACTCACAGAAAGTAGTGCGGAAAAAGCAGCGCACCGCATCAACATCTTGGGTGGGTTTGACAGGTTCGAAATAGAGATGGATGCCTTTCGTAAGGTGGCTCAGAACGAGGAACAACGTGAAGCCAACGGACGTATTTTGGGTCTATTTCAAGAAATCAAAGATATGGAAATGGACATCATCACTTTAGAGAGTGGGGGAAACAGAGCAGGTGCACTTCAAAAAATTCAAGAGAGCAGGGTTCTATCAGATGAAATTGAAGAGGAGATCGCAAAGCAAATTGAGGTTGTGTCTACCTTGGCGGAGGCCTCCTATGTAGAGAGTAGTTCTGCCTATATGGGTGTAGTGGCCTTGATGGCAGGAATCCTTTTGGTGGGGATCACCCTGAGTCTATGGGTCCTTCTCTATATGATGCGTCATGTCTCCAAGCCATTGGCCAAGATGACCGCTTCCGCCGTGACCATTGCGTCCGGGGACTTGACCGTGGAAAATCTTATGGTGAAAGGCAAGGATGAAATTGCTGCTTTGGCCAGTGCGTTCAATGATATGACCAAAGGCCTACGAGAAGTCATTGACCATGTGGTGAAGGGTGCGGGCACCATTGCAGCTTCTTCTGAAGAGCTTTTTGCTTCTTCAGAGCAGTCTGCCTCCGCTTCAGAAGAGGTGGCGAAAACCATCACGGATATTGCCAAAGGAGCCAGTGAGCAGGCTCAGGATACTGAACTGGCCAATGCCAGTGTCAAAGAAGTGGGTGTGCTCCTTCAAGAAAACAGCACCAACATAAGTGAAGTTCTTCGCCACGCAGAGGATATTGAAAGAAGAAAAGATGAAGGCTATAGGATTTTAAAATCCTTGGTGGAACAAAGTGCCATCAATGAAAAAGCAACGGTGCAAGTACACCAGATCATTCGACAGAACAATAACAGTGCAGAGAAGATTGAACATGCCAGTGGTATGATCCAAAACATTGCAGACCAGACCAATCTCTTGGCCCTCAATGCAGCCATTGAGGCTGCCAGAGCTGGAGAAGCTGGACGAGGATTCTCTGTGGTGGCAGAAGAAATTCGAAAGCTTGCAGAGCAGTCTAACAGTTTCACCAAGGAAATTAAGGACATCATCATAGAGCTGAAGGACAACTCTTTCTCTGCGGTACAGACCACAGAAGAAATGATCCATTTGGTAAAAGATCAGGTGAAGAGTGTAGATGAAACAGAAGAAAAGTTCCGCCTCATCGCCAATGCCATTACAGAAACAAAAAATAGTATGGAAAAGTTGCTTTTGTCTTCAGAAGCTTTAGATGCCAATAAAGATGAAATCCAAGGACTCATGGACAATCTCTCCGCCATTGCGGAAGAGAATGCCGCTGGCGCTGAGGAAGCTTCTGCATCCATAGAAGAGCAGACGGCCACGGTGGAAGAAATTGCCAATTCCACAGAGGGACTGGCCAAGGTATCCATGGAGCTTCTCACATTGGTGGAACGCTTTAAGATTTAGAAAGAATGGTTAGTTAGGCCATGAAAAAGAAGCGCTCAGATTGAGGATCCTCAATCTGAGCGCTTCTTTAAGTTCTATAGAAGATCACCAGGGTGCTTTATACAGCCCATTTGCGGTTGGACGTAAAGGCCACGGTGATCCATTTATCTGTTTGGATGGTTTTCAGCTTACGGTCTAATTCTTCTCTTACTTTGTCTTGTTCTTTGATGGTTTGGACCAAAGAGTGTTCATCCACGATGAAGTCAATTTCCACACGAAGGAGCTTTCTTCTTTTGGTCACTCGTAAGAAGGATTCCTTCATCTGATACTTTTTCTCTATTTCCTTGGTGAGGCTATGGAGTCTATGGGCCAGTTCTCCTTCAGGAGAAACGCCCAATACTTCTCTTAAGGCCAATCGAATGGAGACCAGAGGTACTTTCATGAAGCTTGCGGCCATGAGGAGAACGATGATGGGGTCTATGTAGACGATGAGGGCGGTGAAAATACCAAAGCGGTCCATGAGATAGACCAGGCCAAAGGTCACCAGCACAGCAAAGCTTGCATAGGTATCAAAAAGCCATTGAGAAGACTCTGCGGTTAAGAGTCCAGAATGGTGCTTTTTGGATTGTCTCTTCAAATGAAGGTACATGGTCAGGCAGGCGATGGACGAGAACACGGAATAATAGATGGCCGTATTCATATTCACGGTCTGCCCTCCAGTAGCAATGGAGTACACGGCCCCGATGACGGAGCCTCCAAGAATCACCAAAATGGCGGAGTATTTTACAATGATCACCAAAGGTTCCACAATGGATTTCCCAAAGGGGAACTTTTTCCACTCGTTTTTGGCCATGAACTTTGCGGCCATGAGGGATAGGTAGGAAAGCATCACACTGACTAGGGAGTAGAGGCCATCAAACATGATCATTTGAGATCGGGCCGTGAGTCCAGCCAGTACCCCGATGATGGAGAAGGCGATGGAGAGGACGACAGAGTGTAGCAAGAGTTTTCTTTCGATTTTTAGCGTTGACATGATACTTTTTGCGGTTTCCAAATCCGTTTCTTGTGAGGTTTCGTGACCTCTTGGAAAGCCGCGGTCAGCACTCCTTTCATAATGTATTTCGTTTTATAGTGTTTTTGAACATCGTTGTTATTAAGTGAAGATTAAGTCGCTATGGCTTCGTAGATAAAGGTGGTGAGCTGCTCTTTGGAGACTTTTTCGGTGAACCCTTGGGTTTCCATAAGATGCACTTGTTCTGCGCCGTGTTCTAGCAGTCCGATGATATAGTTGGTCAAATAGGGCAGATCAAAGACCGTCTTCAGTTTCTGTTGGGTTTTATAATAGGCGAGCTTTTCTTCCAGCCAGCCATAGAAAGGAATGTATAAAGCTTCCCATTCTTTAAAGGCGGAGTAGTAAGCTGTGCCAGAGTAGATGAAGCCGATGAGCTTCTTGTGTTTTAAGGTGAGATGATACATCAGATCCGTGAGGTTTGTGAGAAACTCTTTTAAGGTGCTTTCTTCAGGGCCAGGCAGTGCATTGGCTTCTGATAGAAAATCTTCAATGATGTTTTTGGCGATGCTTAAGACCAATGCACTCTTGGATTGAAAATAGAGATAAAAGGTTCCTTGGGCAACGCCTGCTGCTTTCACAATTTCAGACACGGAGGATTTATCAAAGCCTTTTTCACCCATGATGTCTACAGCGGCATGAAGAATCGCGTCTTTTTTATTCAATGGCTCAAGGCCTCCTTTATACAAATGGATTGTAATAGTTTCATGAATGACTGTCAGTCATTTCTATCCTAGAATATCATGGATGGCCAAAATAGTCAACCCTCAAGGGATTTGAGGTTTGAGCCCATTTGGCCCACCATTGAAAAACCATGAAATTCACTGGTGGAATCTGTGGCGTGTCTCTTTGTTCAAGGATTCTTCATTCTGGGAAGAGGCCCACTATGGTATACTTTAGAAAAAGGAGTGGAGTAATATGGATTTGACAAAGATCATTGGTAGCCTCATGGCCGATGGCAGTGCCTTGGAAGAAATGGCGAAAAAAGTAGGCGCTCATCCACAAGAGATTCAAAAAGCGGCAGGGGTGGGGATTCCTACCTTGGTGGCAGCGCTGAATAAAAATGCCCAAGATGAGAAAGAGAAGGCTTCTTTAAGCAAAGCCTTGGATGCTCACAGCAACGATCCTGTGGACAATGTGTCAGGATTTTTGAAAGGCGTAGATCTGGCCGATGGACAAAAGATGCTGGGCCATATTCTGGGTAAAGACAAAGCCAAAGCGGAGACAAACATAGCGAAGAGTTCAGGGTTATCCAGCACTCAAGTGTCTTCACTACTCTCCATGTTGGCACCAGTGCTCATGGGCGCCCTTGGACAAAAGAAGAAAGAAGAGAACGTCCGAGAAGACAATCTCGCCCGTCTTACGGGATCCTTGGGTGGGCTACTAAGTGGTAGCGCTTCTGGTGGACTTATGGATGTGGCCAAGAAGATGCTGGACAAAGATAAAGATGGCAGCGCTTTGGATGATCTCCTGGGAGGATTCTTTAAAAAGAAGTAAAGGGGAAAGCTTTGAGGAAGCCGTGGCTTCCTTTCTTTTGGTTCTGGGGCTTTTTCTCCTGAAGAGTTCTCTATATAATTAGTTAGGAAACAATGATAATCGTGGCCAAAAGAAGAGCCATCTAGAACCTGACGGTACAGATGGCCCGATTATGATTTTTCCCATTGAACAAACATCGCGGAAAA
>DOKV01000222.1 GCA_003510765.1 Clostridiaceae bacterium
GCAGAATCTTTCTTTCTAATCTTTTCTTTTCACAGCCTGTAGGATGGTTTCTGCAGAGAAATAGAAGTCTCCCTCTTTTTCCTTCATCTGCCCTCCATAAAATACCACTGTCTTTTCCCCTGTAAAGGTGATGGATATTCTATAGATTTCCGTAGCCACAGACCATGGTCTGTAGTTTAAAATCCCATGGGTGATTCTTGTGGCTTCATAAATCATGTGCTCTTCCACCTTTTCATAGGCACTTGTCAGCTCTTGTAGATCGATCTCCATGAGGATTTCATTGCCTTTTCCTTGAAAGCTTTTTAGAGCTCCAGTGCCCTCATAATAGCTTTCCAATAACGGCCTAAGCTCTTCCACATACTCCATAAGGGCTACTTTATCTTCTCTATTCTCTTCCACAGGATCCATATAAGAAGACAGATCTTCTCCATTTCCTAAGGTGCAGCCAGTCATGAACAGTACAAGCACTGTAGCCATCATGATGCTGAAAAATGTATTTATCTTTTTCACAATACCAACTCCAATAAAAATTTCCTTCTACCATCCTACCAGATATACTCACAAAAAGAAATGACAAAAAAGTTTCTTACTGGAGATTAAAATACACCCTGAGGGCTTTGGTTAAGTATAGGTGATCTTTTACGCCACCCAGCTCTCTCACAGAGTGCATACCAAGAAGCGGATTCCCAATGTCAATGGTTCTAATGGGCAGATGGGTGGATCCAATGGGTCCTATGGTGCTGCCCCCTGGAAGATCACTTCTGTTCACAAAGCTTTGGTATGGCACCTTCGCTTCCTCACAGAGGTTCACAAAGACACTCATGGAGTCTGCATCAGAGGTATATCTCTGGTTGGCAGAAATTTTCATCACAGGGCCTTTGTTGATCACAGGCCTACTGGTGGGATCATGCATTTCACTATAATTGGGATGAACACTGTGGGCAAGATCTGCTGAAATCATGAAGGAATGCTCTAAACTCTTTAAGAAGCCTTCTCGGTCTCCCCCAAGGGCATAGTACACTCTTTCCATGAGGTCTCGAAGGAGGGTGGAATCCGCCCCTTGCTTGGACGCACTGCCACATTCTTCATTGTCAAAGAAGGCCCCAATATGAACTCCTGCAAAGTCTTTGGCCTCTTTCATGGCCATGAAGATGCTGTGGACACTGGACAAGTTGTCTTGCCTTTTGGAGGAGATGAACTCTTCCTCTAGTCCACATAAACTACCCTTTTCCACCTCATATAAGAATAGATCAAAGTCTAAGATTTCTTCTATAGAGATCCCAAGCTCTTTGGCCACCAAAGTCTTGATGAAGTCTTTCTTCTCAAACTGCTCACCCACCATGGTCACCACGGGGAGTACGTGCTTTTGCTTATGTACTTCTACCCCTTTGTTCACTTCTCGGTTCATGTGAATGGCCAAAGAAGGAATATAGAGCATGGGCTTTTTAAAATCTATGAGACGAGTTTTAGGCGCGAGGATATGATCTCCTTTCACCATGACTCTTCCTGCCAAGGACAATGGCCGATCAAACCACGTGGCTAAAATGGGTCCACCATAGGTTTCCACATTGAGCTTCAAAAAGCCATCTTGAACCATTTCTGATTGGGGTTTGATTCTAAAGGTGGGGGAATCCGTGTGGGCACCGGCCATTTTGAAGCCACGCGCCAAAGGATTTTTCCCTACTTGAACCACAAAAAGAGCAGAATCATTCTTTGTGTAGAAAGCTTTGTCCCCTTCCTTTAGTGTCCAAGGAGCCTTGGGATCTAACTCCTCATAGCCTTTTTCCAGTAAATCCTTCTTCATGATGTCCACAGCCTGAAAAGCTGTGGAAGATTCATGTAAAAAATCAATGAGTTCCATAGCCAGTTTCTTTTCTTCCATAACATACCTCCAATAATGACTAAACTACTTTCTATTCTATCATGACTGACAAATCAAAAACTACCATTATACTTCTTTTTACCCAGATCCTCTTCTTTTACTCCTTTATGAACATCCGTATCCTCTTCAAAAGCTATGGACTACTTTTTCATAGGGCCGATGAACATGGAAGAGTTTCGCCTTTGTACAGTGGGATTCTTAGTTTAGAAGCAGCACTTCAATACACGCATGATGTTCAAGAAAACGCTTAAGAAATCCATGCACATAGAGAAG
Source organism: Clostridiaceae bacterium (assembly GCA_003510765.1). GTDB lineage: Bacteria > Bacillota > Clostridia > Clostridiales > Clostridiaceae > Proteiniclasticum. Next base: position 2,156 of record DOKV01000222.1, read on the forward strand.
TAAGGAACCCATAAGAATTCTATGATGTAATAGGCATCACCCTATGTAAAGATGCCCTCACCAGCAGGGAAAACCCAGATAAGAACAGTGTTTACGCTTCTATGGCTGGATTAAGCATCCTCTTGTACACACCACTACGCCAAGAAGTACCCGTAAAACACTGATGGTAGATTTAAAAGATCATTGCCATAAAGAGACGGAGGCGGTATCAAGGCCTCTATTTCAGCCATGTCTTTCTCAAGTAGCTTCTAGAAAGAGCCCAAGAATATGCTATAATGAATTCTAGACTTTTACCATTGAAATCATGAAAAGAGGACGACATTATGCTTCAGAAACTGGTAGATCACATTGCCAAAGGACGAGACTTCAAAAATCAAAAGGAACGTGAACGGATTGGTAAAATCTCGGGATTTCTCGGAATTTTTCTAAACTTTTTCCTTTTCCTCCTAAAAGGCACCTTAGGGGTTCTCTCTGGCAGTATCGCTTTGATCGCTGACGCCTTTAATAATTTAACAGATACCGCCTCTTCCCTCATCACCATCATCGGGTTTAAGATGGCAGGAAAAGAGCCGGATAAGGAACATCCCTACGGCCATGGACGCATTGAGTACTTAACAGGTCTCACCATCGCCGTCCTTGTGATCCTAGTGGGTTATCAATTTGTGGTATCCTCCATCGCTAGAGTCTTTGAACCAAGCACGGTGGAGACCTCCACCTTAATGCTGATCATTTTAACCCTCTCTTTAGGGGTCAAACTGTTTTTATACCTCTTCAACAAGAAGCTGGGGAAGAAAGTTGATTCCAGCACCCTTTTAGCCACGGCCCAAGATGCCATAGGAGACGTGTTAACCACCTCTGTGGTGATTCTTGGCCTGATTCTTGCGCCCTACACAACGCTTCCTGTGGATGGCATTGTGGGCATTTTCATTGCCTTCTACATCATCTATGCAGGCATCAAGCTCTCCTTAGAAACCACCAGTCCCTTGGTGGGGCAAAAACCCGATAAAAAACTTGCAGAAAAAATCAAAAAGAAAATTCTCTCCTATGAGCACATCTATGGAGTTCATGACCTGGAGATCCATAACTATGGTCCCTCGAAGACCATGGCCACCATCCATGCAGAGGTGCCCCACGACATGAATTTGGTGTCCCTACATAACCTCATCGATAAAATTGAGCGTCATATTAGAGAGTCACTAAAAATCTCCTTGGTCATCCATATGGATCCTGTAAACTATCAAGATCAGCGCTACCTTTCGGTGAAAGCGAAGGTGGGAGAAATCGCCCACAGCATAGACGGCGTCGTCTCCTTCCATGATTTTAGATACACAGGCCTCAGTGAACATGAGCTCCTGATCTTAGAGGTGGTGGTGGACAGCAAAAACACCACCGAAGAGCAGCGAGAGGCCATCAAAGAAGAGCTGGAAGAAAAGCTCCACGAAGCTTTCAAAACAGCACGCATCCTCATCACCATCGAACTGGATGTGACTTTGTTCTAAAGGATCCACAAAATCTTTGGTGGCAAAAAGCCCCTAAAAAGCGTCTGCTTTTTAGGGGCTTTCTTTATGGTCTAATAAAACTTTCCATCTTTATAGGTCAATCTGGTGAGTCTATGCAAGGCTCTGGTGGCCATGATGTAGCGAAT
>DOKV01000206.1 GCA_003510765.1 Clostridiaceae bacterium
TGAAAGGCTTTGATATTTTCGTAAACCGTTTCTGGTGGTAATCCAAAATAACGCTCCCGTTCTTCATCTGAAAAATCATCAAAAACATCTTTTTCCGTGCGATAGGCTCTCCCTTTTTTCAAATAGGCATAGTCCTCCTCCGGGGTCTTGGAAAGTTCCACCAGAAGATCCTTGGGCAGTTTATCCTTGGCATAATTTACGCCGTCTTTCATGGCCATGAACATGGAGGCCATGCAAAGAAATGTATTGGTATGAGGATTGGGTGCGCGAAGCTCAAACCTCGTGGCCATGGGATTTTCTTCATCCCGGATGAGCCCTATGAGGATGGTCCGATTCCTGGAGGGAATACTGGGTTCATACCCCAAAGAAGACACGATACTAATGGGGGCTTCATAGCCTTTTTTCAGTCTTTTGAATGCTTCATTGGAAGAAGTCACAAAGGGATTGATCACTTCATAGTTCTTCAAGACACCCATGAGCGCCCCATACCCAAGGCTACTTAAAAAGTCTCCTTCTTGACTATGAAAGAGATTGACCCGGGTGCCATTCTTTAGGGCCACCCCCGCACTAAAGTGGGTATGTTCTCCACTGCCCGCAATCTTCTCCAAGGGCTTGGCCAAGAAAGTGACTTCCAGACCATAGCGCATGAACACTTCCCGCACTAAATTTTTCACCAGTAGCTCATAATCCGCCGTTTGTTTGGGGGAAGAAAACTTCCAATCAATCTCCAGCTGTTCTAAAACACCTTCAAATTTGCCAGAATCCGTGAGCTTGGCTCGAACCCCGCCAACCTCCTTATGGCCCATTTCAGGTTCTACACCATACAGCTCCATGAGGAGAAGAGTCTCCTCCATGGCACTTCTCACAGGTCCTCTGGTTTTTGACCAATACTGTTCTTTTAGTTCCTGAGAGGTGCTTAAAGCTTCGATGTCGCCATGGGTACTGGGAGACTTCACCCAAAATTCCAGTTCCGTGGCAGAGGTTAAGTACACCTTTTCCATTTCATCACTGGAAAAACCAAAGACTTCTTTCAAGTTCTTCATTTCTTTCAAAGCCTTCTCCAGGTCTTTTGTCAGCACCTCTTCAGCTTTGGTCAGAATGTGCCTAGAGTCTACAGCCATACCATCGTGATAGAGATAACATGGCACCTTTAAGGTTCCCACGGGTTTTCCTGTCTCTTCGTCCACAAGCCCTTCATTGTACTCCACAAACCAATGGACTGAAAGATCTGCTTTCATATCTACTTTGGCATTGTTTAGAGTGGCAATCTTGGGTAAGAATACCGAAGATCCATCGGTTTGGGCAGCAAATCCCTCTAGAAAGGTGGGCAAGTCTTTTAAAAATAAGGACACTGGTATCTTTGTATCCGTTTCATGACCGATGAGATCCACCGCAGCCAGAGAAACAAATTTCACCTCTTTGTGGGCAGTTAATTTTTCTTGCAGGATCTCTTTGGTGAGGTCTTCGCTTTTTAGGGTATATAGCAAGTCTGTACGCATGGTCCACGCTCCCTTGTTTTTTATTCACAGAAAAAGACTACCACAAAGAAAAACCTCCAGTAAATCCTCTGGAGGCAGAACGAAAGAAGGAAAATACTTTGTCCCCTTTCACTTTAGATTCGGTGAAAGAGGACGATTACATCTCATGGAATCTAAAGGACCCTTAGGGCTCTTGCCCCGTTTTCCGTTGCCAATAATAAATGGCCAGCTGGGTTCTATCCCGAAGCATAAGCTTTTCTAGGATCACGGAAAGGCTATTACGCACAGTGCCTTCACTGATGGATAGTTTTTCAGCCATCTCTTTATTGGAAAAGCCATTGGCCACAAGAATCATCAGTTCTTGTTCTCTATGGGTCAAGAGCGCTTCTTTTGTCTCTTCTTGAAAACCTTTCAGCGCTTGGGTACTGATGATGGAAAGCCCCCCAAAAACGGCTTTTAATGTCTCTTTTTGCTTTGGGGTATCATCTGATTTTAACAGATACCCAGAAGCTCCCGCCTTCAAGGATAAATGAATGTTCTGATAGTCATGAAAGGTGGTCAACATCACCACTTTGATCTGTGGCCATGTCTCCTTGATCTTTTCGCAAGCGGTGATGCCACCCATTCCAGGCATTTGAATATCCAGAAGCACAATATCTACTGTCAGTTTTTCCAGGGAGGCCAGCGCTTCTTCTCCGTTGTTTGCCACTCCCAGGACTTGAAAATATGGGTCGTGGCCTAAAATGATTGATAAGCTCTCCAAAACCAGTGGATCGTCATCCACCAAGAATAGTCTAATCATCCTCATTTCCTCCTCTTAAAGGGAGAACCATCAGTAGGGTAAAGGCTCCCTTTTCTTTTTGACTACTCACAGTTCCTCCTACTGCCTCCAAGCGTTTACGAAGATACCGAAGACCATTGCCCCCAGTCATACTCTTTTCTTCCTTCACCCCATCATTGTAGAGCCTCACCCGCAGCACCGTCTCTAAAATGGCCACATGGATCTCCACCTCACTGGGGTTTGCATGTTTTTCGATGTTGGTGAACCCTTCTTTTATCATGCCAAAGACCAGCTGTTCTTGATAGGGCTCTAGCCTTCGTAGATCTCCTTCATGGGTAAAGGTCACAGGATAAGTACACTCCTTTTTCAGGGTTTCCACAGTGTCTAGAAAGGATTCTTTGGTAGGTTCAATTTGTCTCACCGCTTCTTTTAACTTGGTTAAACCAGCTTCTAAGCGGTGAAGAGATTTGTCTAAGGTGTTCACAAGAAGTCCTTCTTCTTCCTTTGCCACCGTTCGGGCCGCCTTTAAAGATAGGTGGGCAGCGGTGAGTTCATGGCCCAGTTCATCATGGAGCACCTCTGCAATACGTTGACGTTCCTTTAAACGGCTCATATTTTCCAAGTGCTTTTGCTCATGAAGCAGCAGCGTTTCCATTTCTTCTTGCTCATAGAGTCTTTTCCGGAGCTGGTACTCCTTTCTCCACTGTAGTTCTTGGTCCTTTCGCCAAAAAGAAAGGAGCACTGCCATGCCAGCCACAATGCCCCAAAGGATGATGCCTTCTCTTTGCTGATCATAGATGAAAAACACACTGGGCAAAAGGCCTAGGAGATAGGTTCCTTGGCTAAAACTGTGTAGCACATAAATGATCAGCGAAAAGGTGATGTGAGGAATCCACAAGGACAGTAAAGACAACATGCATAGAAGGACCCCAAAAACACCTCTCTGAAGTTTCATACGCCAATCCAGTACCAGTAAGAATATCGATACCAAGAAAAAAAGAAATACCATAGGCTCTCTTTTCTCCATCATCCACCCTAGGAGGCCTCCATAAAGGAGCACCAACATCAACAAGGATAAACGGTTTGGGGACGAGGTCCATGGATTTCTTTTCATCACTAATATCTCCTTCTACTTCCTAAGGCTATGAAAATACCTGTATACGTCCATAATATACCATGAGCCAAGAAGTAATCAAAGAATTTCCCCTCATAGAGAGCATTTAGTCCATAGGGCAACCAGTACGTAGGCAAGAGCCGAATCCAGGGTATAATTTCCTCTGGCATCATATGGAGCGGCATGGATATCCCTCCTAAAAGACTCATGAGAGAGCCCACTCCTGCAAAAATACCAAAGGCCAACCCAAAGTTTTTGAAAAAGGACGTAAAGGTCAAGGTCAATGACAAGGTCATGAGGCCAAAGGATAGATACAGTAGATAGATCCATCCATGGTGAAAGGTGGCCTCCCCATGGAGGAGCTTCGCACCTAGGATGAAGATGAAACTTTGGCCCATCATCAGTAAAAAGTACGCACTTAAATGAGCGAGCAAATAGTGCACTTGCTTCAGCGGTGATGCGTGAATACGTATGATCATGCCCTTCATCCGATCTTCCACCATGGGACGAGAAAGCAGAAATCCTGTGTATAAAATGGCCATACCCACCAAGTAGATCCCTTGAGGGAAGCCATACTGACTCCCGGGAATGAGCAGCACCGTCAAGGGAATGAGTACAATCATCAAAAGATTCACCGGTGCTTTTATATTTTCTTTTAATGCAAACATAAAGATCTTCATGGATGGATCCTCCTTGACAATGGCTTTAACCACATAAATAGCAGCATGGAAAAAGTGGCCAGGGGCACCATCCCCCGAAGCACTTCTTGTCCTTCTCCTGCCATAGCTCCTAAAACAGCTCTATTGGCTAAAGCCATGGGCGTTAGATAATCCCGTAGGAAATGAAACACTGCCGTATCAGGCAATGGAAAATAGATGCCAATGAAAATAGGTGCAATGGCGCCATAAAAGCTCATGGCGGTGGTGGCGGTTTTCACCTTTCCAGAGAGCAAGAGAATCACGGTGCCAAGGAGCTGATGAAACACAATGGAGAGGACCATCACAAGCATCACCACAGGAAAAGCCCGAATTTTCGCCCCCAAGACGGCCATGGAAAAACCCATCACCGCAAGGGTTTGCAAGAAACTCACCAGCGTACCCATGGACAAGATGGCTAAAAGAATCCGTCTAGGTACCATGGGTGTGGCCAAAAGCCTCCCTTGCATGGGGGTGAAAAAGTCTGCGCCCATGGTCTCAAAGGTTAAAGCGCCCCCATAAATCTGAAAGGTTAAGGTGAAGCCAATGGTCAGCACTGTAATAAAGGTGTTCTCCGGATCTTGAATCCCTGAAATCAGTTCACTGCTTCGATAGATGTAGTCAAAAAAGCCAATGAGGATCACAGGCAGCACAATGAGGATGATATGCCCCACCACATCTCTCATGGAACGTTTGAAATAGAATAGTGCCATTTAATTCACCTCATCTCGTAGCTGTTTCCCTGTTAAGGTCAAGAAGACATCTTCCAAGTTTGGTTGCTTTGAATTGATGGCTACGATTCCTAATGGGGACAACAGTGGCAATATTTGATCAAAGACCACCACGCCTCCTGGAATGATCAGGTGGTAGGTATTATTGTGCAGTGCTACTTCTTTCACATCCCTCAATGCTGCAAGGGCTTCTTTAACCTCTTCTTTGGCAATGCGCACATCGATGAGGATTTGGGCATCTCCTTGAAGACTAGAGATGAGTTCTCTTAAAGTCCCCTCGGCAATGCTGTGACCTTGGTCCATGATGACAATTCTGGAAGCCACAGCCTCCACTTCTTCGATGTAGTGGGATGTATAAAGAATACTCATGCCTTCCTGTTGCGCCCTTTTCACAAAGGACAAGATGTAGTTTCTAGATTGGGGATCTATGCCCACAGTGGGCTCATCCATGATGAGAAGCTTTGGCTTATGGACCAAAGAGCAGCCGATGTTCAATCGTCTTTTCATTCCCCCAGAGAATGATCCAGCCTTCTTATCCAGCTGATCTTTCAGCCCTATGATCTCCGATACTTCTTCCACCCGAGCTTTGAGCAAGGGGTTTTTCAAGCCATAGAGGCCGCCAAAAAACGCAAGGTTTTCTCTTGCGGTCATTTCCTCATAAATGGTTATTTCTTGGGTCACATAGCCAATTTGTCTTTTCAGTTCTGGATTTTTCCCATCTTGAAGCATCCCAAAGACGGTAATTTCTCCTTCTTCCATGGGTAGTAAACCCACCAAGGTCTTGATAAACGTACTTTTTCCTGCCCCATTGGGTCCTAAAAGGCCCAGCACTTCTCCTTCTTTCATGGTTAAGGAAAAGTAATCCAGTGCCACATGGTTCTTATATTTTTTAATAACATTATCTGCTTGTATGAGCATTTTTCATCACCTCTTACTTGGTAGTATACCTTTTTCCATGAGTGTTCATGAGTGACATTTGTCATGTCTACTCAAAAAAATAGAGAGTGCTTCCTTTAAGTCGGAGGACACTCTCTCATGAGCCAGTTCTTAAGACCCAGAACTCTCATATTGTTTCAATCCTTGGCACCACACTTGATAAGCCAAGACAATGGCCACAAGGCTCACCACAATGGTGAGTACCACACCATTCATAAAGGACTCTTTGCCCAAAAAATAGGCGCCAGGATAGTATCCTGTGAAGGCAAAAGGCAATAGAAAACTGAGCATAAAGCGAATGGCCTTGGGATAGATCCCCATGGGATACTTGGTGAAGGTGCTCATCTGATAGGTCATGTACAGATAAGATTGGGCGAACTTGATCCAAAAGGCGATGCTTGCCACAGCTAGTTTTATGGCTGTATAAATCAATGTGGCAAAGAAAATCACAAGAAGAAAAAGTAACCCTTGACCAAGGGTAAATGTTAATCCCATCTCTAGGGTTGCATACCCTACCAGGAGAGATCCAATGATGATTTCACCAAAACCATCAGGCTGAAACCGCTCAGAGAGCAGATGAAACAGTGGATGAATGGGCCGTAACAACCTAGATTCCCGGCAATACCTAACGATAATTACAAATTAAAACCTCTATAACCCTTGCAATTATTGTATTACAGCTGATTTAATGCT
>DOKV01000052.1 GCA_003510765.1 Clostridiaceae bacterium
CCTGGGAAGTCAAAAAACGTCATATCGGTCCCTGCGCCTCCCACATCATCTGCAAAGAAGAGGTGATAGGTTTGAATGTCATCTTGGTTCACGGTTTTTTTCACCAACCGAAGACCCAACACATGGGTAAAGAAGTCATAGATTTTTTCTGCGCTGCTGGCAATGGCTGTTACGTGATGTATTCCTTTTAATTGATTCATGATGGTTTCCTCCATTTATTATCGTACTATGTTCTTACGCTATTGTTTTTTTGCTTACTACACTGACTTTGGTCTTTCCAAGGCAAAGGACTTTTTTAAGGTGGCGTAGTTTGGGCCACCAAGCCTTGCAATGGGATCATAATTTTCTTGGCGCACTTTTAGGTCTTCCGATAGAATGCCTTCTTCCACATCCATATAGACCACCCGCCCCAAGATCAGATCTGCGGTGGTGTGTTCCATGGATTGGATTTCTATATGACGCTCCAAGACACACTCCATGTTATAGGGGGCACCAAGGATTCCTGGCACCGAAATCTTTTTACTTTGGACAGTCTTCAAGTTCAGGGCGTCAATTTCGCTTTCTTCAGGCCCATAGGGGGCCGAAGCAGCATTGGCTTTTTCCAGGAGTGGTCCATCTACCCCTTGGACCACAAAGGCTTTTTCCCTCAGAATATTCCGCGCTGTATCTTTCATTTGTCCTTGATTTCTTTGGATGGACAACGAGATCAAGGGAGGATCTATGGACACAATGCTAAAATAACTAAAGGGCGCTCCATTGACCCTGCCTTCTTCAGAGAGGCTGGTGACAAAGGCGATGGGACGTGGGGCGATGAGTCCTGTGAGGATCTTATAGCGCTCTTGTGGTTGACACTCCTTTACATCAATCTTCATGGTGCCTCCTCAGGGGAAGTAGCACACTTTCAATTTCTCCTCTACGATCTTCATAGATTTCTGGTAACATGAGCTTTCTCCCCAGAACTTCTTTTTCTTCATCCACCGAGAATCCTGGTGGGTCTGTGGCAATTTCAAATAGATTGCCACCCCCTTCTCGCAAATAGATGGCTTTGAAGTACTTTCGATCTTTCACCTCTGTGACGCCATAGGAAAGATTTTGACCTTTTTCTTTGAAGGCTTCTTGTTCTTGTTCATCCTTAGCACGAAAAGCGATATGGTGTACCACTCCTGTGCCCAGGCTTCCACGTTCCATGGGCACTTGATAGACATCCACTTCATTACCCAAAGGACCAGCGCTTTCAAACCGTGCATAGTCTTTTGTTCTTCTCACTTCTTCAAATCCTAAAAAATCTGTAAGTGCCCTTTCGGTCTTTTGAGGGTTCATGGAGTAGAGCACAGCACCCCTAAATCCTTGAATCCGATAGGCAGCAGCGATACCCATGAAGTCCTTTGCTCCCTCCTTCGACCTACCTTCACGAAGCTGTAGTACCAATCCGTGGGGGTCTTTGAAGAGCAAAATGTGCTCCTCCCCACGGCGATGTTCCTCCACAGGAATACCTTCTTTCTGCAAACGCGCTAACCAAAAGGGCAAAACGCCTTTTCCCACAGAAAATACCGTTTCTCCCACTTGTCCGCCACCAATTTTTCCAGGCCTTCCTTTAGGCCAAGGGAAAAATGTCATGAGGGTCCCTGGAGCACCCTCTTCATTTCCAAAATAAAGATGATAGGTCAGGGGATCATCAAAATTCACCGTCTGTTTCACCAAATGTAACCCCAATACCCGTTCATAGAACTGGACATTCTCCCTGGGATCTCCCACAATGGCGGTGATGTGGTGTATACCTGTTGTTTTCATCGTGTTCTCCTTTCTATTCAAGTTCGTATATCTTCATTTCGAGATAATTACTGAAAAAAATATCATAACTCTTCTGCATAGAATCCTAGTTTTTTTAGCAGTCCCAATACCTCTTCCATTTCATGGTCTGTGAGCCCTTCCATGATTCGTCTCATGGACACACGATGTCTTGGAAAAATTTCATCCATGAGCTGTTGTCCCGCATCGGTCATGGAGGCAAAAATTCTTCGACGGTCCTTGGGAGAGGGTTCTCTTTTTAAGTAGTCTTTCTTCTCCAGTTGATCCACCACATAGGTGATGCTGCTGCTGGCAATGAGCACTTTCTCCCCAATCTTTTGAATGGGATGTGGTCCTTTGCTATAGATAAGCTCTAACACAGCAAATTCCGTGGGATTGAGTCCATGGGATCGAATGTCTTTTTCCACATGCTTTTTCACCGCATTGAGGGCTCTTGTGAGCACCACGAACAGCTTCATGGCTTGAGCTTCTTTATTTCTATTGTTTTCTTCCATAACATCCCTCACAAAATTTATTTCGAATTCGAGATAATTGTATCCAATTTGATATTTTTTGTCAACCCTCGGCACGGACTATGGAAATTTCATCACAAACTGTGTTCTTTCATCCAGTGGACTCTTAAGAGCGAAAAAAACGGGATTATCAAACTACGTTAGACAATCCCGTTAAACTCCTATGTCAGGCCTACTGGCCATAAGTTAATATTTGAGCTTCCCTAAGCTGGACTCTTCCCCCACACTATCTAGACCGTAGAGAAGAATCACTTGATCAAAGCCTTCTTCTTCCATATACGCCTTCAAAGAAAGGTTGTAATACCGAAGATCCATATAGTGGACCTCTTGAAAGGTATCTGCTAGAAAAGGCGCCATGGCATTGGCCTGACTATCTTTCAGCACCAAAACTTTCTCTTTGTAAAGAGCCTCTGGGTTCTTCAGGGTGATCAATGGGAAGTTCCCATTTAAGTAGGCAGCATATTTGTCTCGCTCTTTGAAATGCTCTTTGAAAAAGACACTACCCTGAAGGATGTTCTCTGACACCAGCTCCACTTTAAGCTGTGCTAAGTGTTTCTCATAATAGACAAAAGGTTCTCCCGCCAAAAGATGTCCTCTATATTTGGCGTAAAAGGAGCCTTTGAAATCCTCTACTTTATCCACAACATAATCTTTGATGTCCACAGGTTCCTTCCCCATGCTGTGCATCAGTGCTTCGTATCCAAGATATGCCCCCCACTGGGTCCAATGGTGATCGGTTTTAAAATACGTTGGCTGCTGATCCTCTCCTGTCAAAACCTCTTCTAGGTTTATCATCCCAGTATCCTTTAAAGCACTCAACACATGGTCATACTGGTCTTTTTGAAGAACTGGCACATAATATGTTGGCAACATGTCTTGGAGCACCAGGGAAGAAGGGGGTACAAGGAGGATAGACAGCTTGTCTCGAAGAGACTCTTCAAAGAGTTTTATGGCCTCAAGATTCTCTTGAAGGATTTTCTCCTCATACACCGTCCCTTTGATAAATAAGTACCCATCCCGACCAAGATAAACCCCATTATTTTCACCTTTTTGAAGAAGGGTTTCTCCATCAGACTTGATGTTGATGAAAAAATCCCGAAAAGGAAATTGGTCTTGGACAAAAGCTTCCACTCGTTCTGAAAGAACTCCTGAGGATAAGAGTTCTGAAGATAGCGGGATTTTTTGAGTAAGGACACGGTTTTCTAAGGCGGAAAATACTTTGTTCTCCAAAAAAATATTCGTGAATAAGGGTACACATAGAAGAAGGAGAAGTCCTTTTTCCATAACGCCCTTTGATCTTAACATGATGCATTCCTCCTAAAATCTAAAGTACAGGAAAGGGTTGTAGGCCCCATCCACAATGTAAGCCAAAGACAAGAGAAACATCACACTCAAGGTTGCCACAGATAGCATTTTCCCCAAGGGCCCTTGGGCTTTGATTTTCACATACATTTGGTAGGGATATGGTGTAGCCGTAAAAAATAGTAGCAGTAATAGTAGCCCATATCGATGAAGATAAAACAGCACTGCTTCATCCACCAACGGCCCTTGGAAAAGCATCAATTGAAGATAGGAACCCATATGCTTCAAGTCTTCCAGAGCAAAAATCACAAAGCTAAAGGCTAAAATAGGCAAGGTGTAGAGTCTTCTCACAAAGGATCCCCTTGGTTCTAGATACTTCATCAAGACTTCTTTTTCTAAGATGAGTATCACCGCGAAGTAGATCCCCCAAAGGAGGTAGTTCCATGCCGCCCCATGCCAAAATCCTGTGAGCACCCATACCACAGCAATGTTTCGAAGGGTTTTTCCCCGTCCTTTTTTATTGCCCCCCAGAGGAATATAGAGATAATCTCGAAACCACTTAGAAAGGCTCATATGCCATCTACGCCAAAACTCCGAAATACTCTTGGCCATATAGGGATAGTTAAAGTTCTCTAAAAACTCAAACCCAAACATCTTCCCAAGGCCAATGGCCATATCTGAGTAGCCACTAAAATCAAAATAGATTTGGAGCATGAACGCGGTGATCCCTAGCCACGCCATGGCCACCGTTAAAGTCTCTGGAGCCATGGCTTTCACCTCTTCAAAAAGCTGTCCTATGCTGTTTGCAAGGAGCACTTTTTTTCCTAAACCTATGACAAATCGCTCCACCCCTGCCCAAAAATTGTGCCTGGTTTCCTGCCGGTGCATCAGTTGCCTCTCCACATCCTTATAGATGACGATGGGCCCTGCGATGAGCTGAGGAAACATGGATACATAGGTGCCAAAGGTGATGATGTTCTTTTGCGCCTTGGTATTTCCACGATATACATCGATGCTGTAGGACATGGTTTGGAAGGTGAAAAAGGAGATCCCTAAGGGCAAGGACACCTTCAATAAGGGAATATTTAAAGAGAATAGTCCATTGACATTATGAATGAAAAAATCTCCATACTTGAAAAAACCTAAGAGTCCTAAATTCAGCGCCACTGAAAGGAGTAAAAAAATCTTGGGATAGATCTTATGGCTTCGGTATTTTTCTATAAAAAGCCCATTGGTGTAATCGATGAGAATGGATGCAATCATGATGAGCACATAAATGGGTTCACCAAAGCTGTAGAACACTAGGCTCATAACGAGGAGCCACCCATTTCTCATGGATTTTGGGAGAAGATAATACCCCCCTATGGTGAAAGGTAAGAAATAGAATAAAAATGTGATACTGGAAAAAACCATGCCCTACTCCTTCTAGTAAGAAAAAAAGCTTATACGAACATATAAGCTTTCCTCTTCTTTCTTCTTGATGATTTTATGTTTACTTAAAGAATCCTTGGAAAATTTCCTTGGCTGCATCCGAATTTTCATGGATGACGAAGATGGCATAGTTGCCCTTGGCTACTGCATAGTAGTTCTTGGCATTCTCATATTGGTCTGGCAGATACTGCTCAAAGCTCTTCTGTACTGCTGTAGCTCTCTTTTCGATGGCGGCCATGACGGTATCCATATCCTTAACATCCTTCACTTTGAATACAGAATACTCTTGCGTGGTGACATTCATCATGGGAATGTTCGCATCATACTCTTCTAGAAGTTCAGCATCTAGTTCATAGAACTGAAGTAGAGTTTCTGCATCTAGCTCAATCATAGCGCCATACTCTAAGGTCTCGGTGATCTTTTCTGTGATCTCTTCTACCTTGACGTTGACCTCTTCTCCTCCTCCTGGTGTATCCTCATTTTTTTCGCCACAGGCTGCAAGGCCCAGGACCATCATGGCGGCTAAAGCCATTCCTAAAACTTTCTTTTTCATAACATCCTCCGTGTAATTTATTTGCTAGGTTGTTCCACACAATCTGTATTATACAGAGGCTCCCAAGCCCCCTGGTTACAATCTTGTGACACCCTGATGACAAATTCGTTTCTTTTTCCCCAACGCAAAAAACCTAGAAATGCTATACTAACTTTATAGACAAAAGCAAAAGAAAGGTGTGTGTACTTATGAACGTAGGATTTATCGGTCTAGGCATCATGGGAAAACCCATGGCTCAAAATCTCCTGAAAGCAGGTCATGAGCTAAAAGTTTTCAACCGGTCTAAAGCCGTGGTGAAAGAGATGGTGGCCTTGGGCGCTAAGGAAGCCCTGACCCATCAAGAGGCTGCCATGGGTGTAGATGCCTTGATCACCATGCTCCCAGACTCCCCTGATGTGAAGAACGTCATGATTGGAGAGAACGGCGTCTATGACGTGGCCAAAGAAGGCCTCTTATATATTGACATGAGCTCCATTTTGCCCGAAGTGTCTCAAGAAATCGGTGAAAAGCTTAAGGAAAAAGGTGTGGATATGCTGGATGCGCCAGTTTCAGGAGGAGACCTGGGTGCCATAAAAGGTACTTTGGCCATCATGGTTGGCGGTGAAGAAGAGGCTTTTTCCAGAGCACTGCCCTTATTCCAAGCCATGGGTAGCTCCTATGTACTTGTAGGTCCACTGGGTAGCGGGAACACCACAAAACTTACCAACAACATGATTGTGGCAGGAAACATCGCCATTTTATCGGAAGCCCTGATGCTTTGCAAAAAATCCGGTACAGACCTTGAAAAGGTGCTGGATGCCATCCGTTTCGGCTCCGCCGGTTCAGCGGTTTTAGACACCAAGAGCCCCAAAATCCTCCAAGGCGACTATAGCCCTGGTTTCAAGATTGACCTCCACATGAAAGATCTTCGAAACGCCTTACAAACAGGATCTTCTTTAGGAATCCACATGCCCATAACAGATCTTGCCTTGGAGATGTATCAAAGCCTTCATGACCAGGGTCTTGGGGAAAAAGACCATAGCGCATTATTTCACATATACGAAGAGAAGGCCACCTAAGAACTTTGAGCCTAAGAGAAAAGCCAATGCACTCACACCTGGAAACGGTGGTGTTTTGGCTTTTCTCTATCTTTCCTCTGGGGAAGCATGATATAATAATAACTAATTAAAAGAATATTGTTTGATTATTCACTATTTATCCAGGAGAGGGACTATGACGAAAAAAAAGGCGCATCAACCATGGGACTGGTCAACAAAAAAGAACAAACTACTGCCACTGCTTCTCCTTGGGGGTCTTTTTGTGGCTTTTAGTTTTTATCGAGAAGCCCATGATCATGGGAGTATTTGCCTGATCTACAATACCACAGGAATTCCCTGCCCCAGTTGTGGCATGACCAGATCCTATTTGGCTCTGTTATCCTTCAATTTTCAGCAGGCTTTTTTCTTCCATCCCTTCTTTTTCCTGGTGCCTTTTCTCTTTTATGCACTGTATAAAAACCATACAAAGATGCTTTATGTCCTGGGTGGTCTATTCATACTCCTATGGATCATCCGCATGATTCTCTATTTTCCACATACTGCGCCTATGAATTATAACCCCCATTCGCTCTGGGGATTCATAATAAATTTATTAAGGAAGGTGTTCTCATGAAAAGAAACATTGCAACGGCTATCATTCTAAGTATTGTCACCTGTGGCATCTATCAGCTTATTTGGTACATCAGTTTAAACGATGAAGTGCAGCGCTATAACCGTGATAACGAAGACGGCGTCACTGTACTTCTTTTGTCCATTGTCACGTGCGGCATTTACTACCTCATATGGAATTATCGTATGGGGCAACGCATTGAAAAAGCAGGTGGGCGAAATGAAGGCGTCATCTATCTTGTGCTGAGCGTTTTTGGGTTAAGCATCGTTTCTTTGGCCCTGATGCAAGTAGCCTTTAATGACGTACTAGACCAAGCAGGCCCTGCCTATTAATCTCTAAGACTTTACCAAAAAAAGAGCATGGCGCCACATTGGCGTGATGCTCTTTTTTCTGCTATGCTAAGAACCAAGAAGCTTGACTATTTGGAGGACAATGATGAAAATCTATATCGATGCCGATGGATGCCCTGTGGTGAAAGAAACCATCCAGCTAGCCAAGGGTCATGAATTGGCCGTGGTGGTGGTGAAAAACTATGCCCATGAACTCCAAGACGACTACGCAGAAATTGTCACCGTGGACATTTCTAGAGATGCCGCAGATTTTTATATCGCCAATCATATGCGTAGGGGAGATGTCTTGATTACTCAAGACTACGGTCTTGCAGCCATGGTTCTATCCAAAGGGTGCCCCGTCCTAACCCAGCAAGGGCTCCTTCTCACGGAGCATAATATTTTGAGTTTCTTAGACCGCCGCCATATCCATCAAAAAATGAGAAAAACCCAAAAGATTTATACCAAAACCAAGAAACGAACCCTCGAAGACGATCTTCGCTTCAAAGAAGCTCTGGAAAGAGTTCTCTCAGATGGTATTCATAAAATCTAATACATCACTGCAGCAGGTCCCTGTATCCTTGACTTGCTGCAGTTTTTTGTTTATGCCCTCAAAGCAACGTAAACCTCTTAAGATCTTTATACGGCTATGTAGTCTAGGTATACCGCTACATACTTTGTCTTCATGATTTTCTTTCCCCATGACTTCTTGTATAATTAAATAAACAATATTCTGACAATATTTGGATTCTTTGAGAATATCAGAGATCCATTTTCTTCCACGTTTTACAGGAAAGGAGGCCTCCACCATGACAAACTTTTGTACCCATTGCGGTCAAAGGCTACAAGAACATAGTCGCTTTTGTTCTCGTTGTGGAAAGAAACAAGAAGAGCGCTTTGTAGCGCAGCCAAGGACAGAACCTGCTCAGCCCTAGTCTTTTTCCCATGCAGAACCATTAGGCGTACATCCACATAGATGTACGCCTTCATCTTTTACTTTTCATGGGCTATACTTATAAGAAAACCCAAAGGAGACCTTTCTAATGATTCGTTACGCTGTCATTGGTACAAGCCCCATCACCAAAGCCTTTATTGCTGGCGCAGAAGCCACGGGGAAAATGCATCTCCAAGCCATCTACTCTCGAGATCTTCAAAAAGCAAAGGACTTCTCTCTGCCCTATGGACAAGACCTTCACCTCTACGACGACTTGGAGGCCATGGCCAAGGACCCTACCATTGATGCAGTATATATTGCCAGCCCCAATGCCTATCATGCACCTCAAGGAAAGCTTTTTCTCACCCAGGGCAAACATGTACTGGCAGAAAAAGCCTGTGCTTCTAACAAAAAAGAGCTCGAAGAGCTCTTGGCCCTTGCCAAAGAGAAGAATGTAGTCTTCATGGAAGCCATGAAAACCCTTTCCATGCCTGGATATGTCAAAATGAAAGAGCTCCTAGGACGACTAGGTCCCATAAGGAAATACATCGGTAATTATTGTCAGTACTCCTCCCGCTATGACCGTCATAAAGCCGGTGAGCGTGTGAATACTTTCCAGAGAGATTTTTCCAATGGGTCTTTACTGGACATCGGCATTTATCCTCTCTACCCAGCCCTGGATCTCTTTGGTCCACCTCAATTCATAAAAGCACAAGGCACCCTCCTCAAAGAAGGGGGTGTGGATGGGTCTGGGTCCCTCCTCCTCCACTATGAGGGCCTAGATGTGATCATCACCCATTCTAAAATCAGTGACAGTCATATGCCTTCAGAGATTCAAGGAGAACTGGGAACCCTCCTCATTGATCGCATTGGCAGCCCTAAAGTCTTGACCCTTTACCCACGAGGCGGGGAGAGAGAAGAGTACCCCGTGGAGACCTGTGACGCAGATATGGTCTATGAAGCCTTGGAATTTGTTGCCACCATTGAAAGCGCACGTTCCTTTTCGCCCCTTTATAGTGACACCTTAATGCTTCGCGTCCACAGCGTCTTAGATGAAGCCAGAAGACAAATGGGCCTCATTTACCCTGCAGACACCCGTTAATTGCCCATGAAAAAATCCTTGGACATCCCACACTACTTTGGATGTCCAAGGATTTCTCTTCTTATATTAAAAGTGCTGCAAATACAGAGCCTAGCATCCCTAGAAGGATGATGGAGGCTACAATCTTCACCATCAAATCTCTTTTCTTCTTCATTTTATACACCTCTTTCTTTAATCGATGAAGCTTACGGAAGGTCTTCGATAATAGACAAACTGAGTGGGTGGAGCAGATGGAGAGAACTTATATCCAGCCAAATCCTCTTGATTTCTTTTCAAGGAATTATTGTAGGAAAGGACCACACGTCCTTCCTCAAGTCCTTCTGCACCATAGGATACCCCACCAGCATGGATAAAGACTTTTTCTCCTTGATGCTCTCCCAGATAGACGCCCATGGGATTCATTTTGCTTCCTTCAGGCAAACTGCGAAATCCAAGATCACCCACTGGCAGTTCGTGCTCCATGACAGGTTCTGATTGAGCCCAAATCTTCGTGGATAAAGGTCCTTGTTCTGCACTGCCACTACTAAGCGTATGCCCTGTGAGATTATAAAACAGCCAATCCACGAAGCCTCCTGAACCCACTGGCCCCTCTGGAATACCTAAAACCTCTGCTTCTGCTCCCTGGGCATAGGGATGATTGATCAGTAACATGGCCGTTTTGACGAGGCTTTCTCTAGAGACTTGTCCATCTTCTCGAAGAACCTCTTCAAAGACAGCGGGATTTTCATAATATACCCTTTTATCAAAAAATAATTCAAAGGCACCTCGCTGGTCCAAAAAATGAATGGAGGTCACCACAAAGGAAAGCAGAAGAAGGCTCACCCAAAATCTTCGTTTTCTTTTGTTGCGCTTTCGTACTTCTTGTATTCTTTTTACCCGTTCATTGCCATGAAATTTCAATCGCTCTTCCAAATCCATTCACCTGTTTCATTGATCTGTATTTTTCTGTTGACTATTTCTCTTCTATTGTATCGGAAAAGAGAAAAGGACAAAAGAAAAACCTGATTACTCAGGCTTCATCATACAAGGTGAATATTAACTACACTTTAAAACTATTCATGAGAACTCTTAAATTTGGGTCTAAAAATAATGATCCAAAGAAGTGTCAAAACCATTAAGGTGGCGATGGCTGCATAAAAAGCTTGAATATACTCATTATCCGAAGGTGTTACAGAAGATTTTCTTACCTCCTCTGTGGCCAATACAAGGGTACTGGAGAAAATCATCCAAACTGCCACTGTTATGCCACATTTTTTCAACCAACCCATGGGATTCACCTCCGTTTCTTTCTTCTATCCTATCAAAAGAGTTCTGACTTTTTGTAAACGAAGATTAAACTTTCTCCCAACGGCTCATTAATATTATGGAAATTTTTCTGTGGTTTTCTTACTGTTTCTTATGAATTCTTCAATACTGGTGGATTTTTCGCCGCCGCAAAAGGCCATCAATTTGCTTATAAAGGGTCTTCGTGGAGGTTTCATTGACCAGGACAACATCTGCCACTTTTCCTTGGTGGGCTTCTTGCTTCTTCAAATAGGTACGCATTCTTTTGCCAATGGACTCCTTGGTATCGCCTCTTTCCTTCATCCGTTGACGCAGATATCTTGGACTACTTGCAATATAAAGTATGCAGACTTCACCACCGTAATGGCGCTTAAACGCCAAGGCCCCTTGGATTTCCGTCACGGCAAACACATCCCCCAGGCTTCTCTTTTCCTCCACTTCTTTTCGAGACACCCCATACAACTGTCCTGCATAGATGCTCTCTTCCACTTTATCGATGGTGTGAAAAGTTTTTTCATCCACAAAATGATAGGCAATACCGTCCTTTTCTCCCTCTCTAGGAGCTCTAGTGGTATGTGATACCAGTTCAGGAAGGCCTTTCTTCTTTAAGTATTCTCCCACTAAGGTTTTTCCAGCCCCGGAGGGTCCCATGACAATATAAATCATAACCTAGCCACCCTTTCATGCGTCTTTTCTCTATTCTATCAAATGCCCTGGGCGCTATACAGATTTTTCCTCAAAGTTTTTACTTTTCAAGGGTTTTTAGCTATAATATCTAATGAAGAAGAAGTTCTTCTAAAATAATTAACAAAAACAGGAGTTGATTTTTTT
>DOKV01000006.1 GCA_003510765.1 Clostridiaceae bacterium
GCACCCACAAGAACCAGGCTCACCATGGCAGAGGCTAGAGCCATCGCTTTGGCTAAGGTTCCTGGCACCATCGTGGATGAGGAAGAAGATGACGACAGTTTTGACTTTGAAATTAAGCTTCATGGCAAAGAGTATGAATTAGAAATCAATGCTTATACAGGTGTCATTGAAGAATTTGAAGTAGAGGATGACGACTAAAGAGTGTATACCTCTGGATGGTTCAAGACACAGAGCGGTAGAACGGTCATTTCAGAAGAAATGGCCGTTTACTCTTTATGCCATCTGATCAGGCTAAGGAACCCACGGGGATTCATGTCCAAAAGTCACTGAAAGAAACTAGGAAGCTTTTAACGATCACTAAAGAGGAACGAAGACCGAAAAGAGGGGCTATGAAGTGGACTTCTTGTGATATGATGGAATAAATCAAAGAGAGATCCTTGTGGGTCATGGAAGAGGCCTTGAGGATAAGTGAGGAGACAGGATGAAGGCGTAGAGTCGATGGATCAAGGTGTGTCTTTGCGCTCTGAGGATAGAACGTAGACCAGCATAAGGGTCTCTTGAAGAAGAGGATATTCAAAGGAAGGACTGAGTAGATGGAAGCTTATAGAATAGACCAGAAGAAGGGAATGGAGTTTGGGCTCTATACCTTAGGAGACCATATACCCGACCCCCATACCAAGGAGAGGATCCCAGCCAGGCAAAGGCTTAAGGAGATCATTGAGCTGGCGAAGCTTTGTGAGGAGGCGGGTCTGGATTACTTTGGGGTAGGGGAAAGTCATCAAGAGTACTTCACCACCCAAGCCCATTCCGTGGTCCTTGGGGCCATTGCCCAGGCTACCAAGAGAATCAAAATTGGGAGCGCTTCGACCATCATCAGCACCTTAGACCCGGTGCGGGTCTATGAAGACTTTGCCACCTTGGATCTGATTTCTGATGGTCGAGCAGAGATTGTGGCTGGACGAGCCTCCAGGGTAGGCGTTTTTGATCTTCTAGGCTATCGCTTGCGGGATTATGAGGAGCTCTTTGAAGAGAAGTTTGAGCTTCTTTTAAAGATCCAAGAAGAGGAGCGGGTGAACTGGGTAGGAGATCATCGGGCACCCTTAAAAAACGCGCAGGTATTGCCGCGTCCTCTAGAGGGCAAGATGCCCATTTGGCGGGCTGTGGGAGGCCCACCAGCCAGTGCCATTAAGGCAGGGGCCCAGGGGGTTCCCATGTTCATTGCCATGCTAGGAGGACCGGCCAGTTCCTTTAAAGAGTCCATCGATGCCTATAGACAGGCATTAACAGAACATGGACACAATCCAGAGGATTTCCCCGTGACCACTGCTGGGGGATTCTTTGCGGCAGGGACCACCCAAGAAGCCCAAAGGATGCTGTACCCTTATTTCAATGAAGGGATGAAACTCACCAATGGGCGAGGTTTTCCAAAGCAAGTCTTTGCCCAATCTTCGGATTATCGAGATGTGATGAACGTGGGCAGTCCACAAGAAATCGTAGAGAAGATTCTTTACCAACACGAACTCTTTCAGCACCAGCGCTATGTAGCCCAAATTGACTTTGGCGGCATGCCTTTTTCAGAGCTGAGAAAGAACATTGAACTCATGGCCACGGAGATTGTGCCCAAGGTAAAGAAATATACCCAAAAGTAGGAGGTCTTACATCATGAAAATTGTTGCTGTGGCAGGGTCCATCATGGGTCATCGCACAAGAACGGCGGTGGATTATGCTGTGAAGGAAATCAAGGAGCACTATGAAGAGGTGGCGGTGGAGCTGATAGACCTCTCTGAGTATCAGATGGTCTTTAGTGATGGTCGTAATTACTTAGACTATGAAGGGGACACATTAAAGGTTACCAAGGCCTTGATGGAAGCGGATGCCATTATGATTGGGACGCCCATTTTCCAGGCCTCTATTCCGGGGACCTTAAAGAACCTTTTTGATTTGTTGCCTGTGCATGCTTTTAGAGACAAGGTGGTGAGTATCCTTGTGACTGCAGGGTCTCCAAAGCACTACTTGATTCCTGAGCAGCAGCTAAAGCCCATATTGGCCTACATGAAGGCACAAGTGGTGCAAACCTATGTGTTCATGGAAGAAAAAGATTTTAGGCGAAAAGAGATTGTCAGTGATGATATTCTATTTAGAATTCAGCGGCTAGTGGAAGATACGGTGGTATTGACGAAGGCCTATGCAGCCATGCGAAAAGAAAAAGAAGATCAGTACGGATTTTAAGGGAGATGAAGCATATGGATGGTCAACATAGACAAGCACTTCAGATAGGCACAAAGGTACGGGTGGTGAAAAAAGAAGACCAACGTATAGGGACGCTCACTGAAGGGGTGGTGAAGAAGATTCTCACAAACTCTTCTAGTCATCCCCATGGCATCAAGGTGATGATGGAGAATGGCGTTGTGGGTAGGGTAAAAGAGATTCTTCCTTAAGAGAAGTGATATCAAGGGAAAAGGCACCACAGAGGAATCCAAGGGAATCCTCTTGTAGTGCCTTTTTCTTTGCCATGAAGGGTGCACCTACTTGTATGTTTAAGAGCAGATGCGCAGTCCATGGAAGATTTAATCAGGGAGTTTTTTCTGGATGAGCAGGATGATGAAAAAGAGTAGGAAAACAGGGAACAGTAGCAGGTACTCTATAGTAGCGTCTTCTAACTTTAGCCATGTATTCACCAGGGCTAGGAGCGCAAAAAAAGCACCGCTGATGATCCCGGAAATCACCAAATATTGCCCACATAATTGCTGTGC
>DOKV01000104.1 GCA_003510765.1 Clostridiaceae bacterium
GATCAAGTCCCTTCTTTAGAAGCAGACTTTTTTGCCTTGGCCAAAGAAATCCATGCCTTGGAAAAAGGCACTCCATAACCTCTAAAAGCATCCAATCCACGGCGTCCAAAAACATGCGCATCTTTTAGGAAGCGCATAAGAAGTCCCCTGCCAGCAACAAACTGACAGGGGACTTTCTCCATTTTCTATGAGTTAAAAAGTCTAAGGATGTTTCCAAGAAGGATCCCAATGATCCCAAAGTCTGCATCACTAAAGGTGGTGTTGGCAAATCCTAAGTCTCCTAGTACTGGCAGGAGAAGCACAGGCAAGAAAGTAATGAGGAGTCCATTGGGTAAAGAACCAAGCACTGCCCCTCTACGTCCACCGGTGGCATTGCCAAAGACGCCAGCCGCTGCCCCTGTGAAAAAGTGGGGTACTACGCCGGGAAGAATCACCGGTGCATTGAGGGCAATGAGGGCTGCCATGCCAAGGATTCCACCCAGGAAGCTGGACAAGAACCCGATGATCACCGCATTGGGCGCATAAGGGAAGACCACAGGACAATCCAAGGCAGGTTTTGCATTGGGTACGAGCTTTGTGGCAATGCCCTTAAAGGCTGGGATGATTTCACCAAGGATGAGACGAACTCCGGCCATGATGACGAAGACACCACCGGCAAAGGTAATGGCCTTTAAGAGGGAGAAGATGATGAAGTTTTGACCATCGCTCAATTGACTTTGTACAAACTCAGGACCCGCTGCCACTGCAACGATCAAGTAGAGAATCCCCATGGTGATGGAGATGGCCATTGAAGTATCCCTCATAAAGAGGAGCCACTGGGGGAAGTTCATCTCTTCTGTAGATTTGGATCCCTTTCCAACGAGTTTCCCCACTTGGGCAGAAAGCCAATAACCTGCGGCACTGAAATGACCCAGAGGAGCACTTCCTGAAGAAAAAAATCTTCAAGAAGTGCTCTGGGTCTTTCTAGGCTTTTACCCTTTTTTGGTTTTAAGGCGCTACTTTTGTCACTTCTTCCAATAGAGCCAAGCCATAGTCATGGACCTTTAGGATAATTTGCCCGTCTTGCACTTCATACAAAGTGTCCGTATAGGCATCCCGAAGGGTACTGCCCTCGGGAAAAGCTTTGGAGACGTCTAAGGGTACTTCTCCAGGTTCTCCATCATAGACCATGGTCTTATTCATCAACCCTTGGGCCTCATAGGTACGAAGGAACACAAAGGGTTCTTTGGAGAGGGTTTCATGGAGCCCTGCTCCCACAGAAAGATTACGGTTTCTAAAGGTCCCCAGCTTTCTAAAGTGAGTGAGTACCTCTTCATCCACTTCCTCCCAGTTCATGAAGGAACGAGTCCCTTGGGTGGCATCCGATCCCCCCTCTCCCATGGGTCTTGCGGTTTCATCGCCATAAAAGATCTTCACCGCTCCGGGTAAAAGAAGAAGGTTCTTGCCTCCTTCCAGGAGTCTATCTCGGTTGTACAGGGCCGTATCATGCTGAGAAATATAACTCAGCACATTAAAGGGTGTTTCCCCATTGAGTGCATTGGCGTAGTTCATATACACCGAATCCAGCGGTCCTTTACGAAAGGCTGGGCCATCTCCTTTCAGCCCTTGGAAGGTGAAGTTGATCAAGGCATCGAAACCATGGTCGTAGTAATAATTTCTAAGGACCCCATGTCCCCAAACTTCACCCACCATGAAGAACCCTTCCGTCCAATCCGCGCCAGGCTTCTCTGGATTGTTTTTGCGATATCTTGCCAAGGCCTCTTCCACAGATTCCTTTAGCTCCGCCCAACGCTCCACTTCCACATGCTTGGCCGTATCAATACGGAAGCCATCAATGCCAAACTCTTCCACCCAAGCAGAGAGCCAGGCGATGATATACTCATAGGGGGCAAGGCCCAAATCTTGTCTCAGGTCTTTGGCTGCAGGAATGATCCATTGGTCATAGCCTTCTTCTTCCATGGCCCACTTTTTTTCTAAAATGGGGGCCAAACCAATGTCCTCTGTCACCTCTGTTCGGATGTCTGGAAGCCCTGCCAAGGAAAGGGTAACTTCACTTTCCCCTGGGGGATGGTACCCTGGAAGTCCCGCCCGGACCCAGTCTCCCCAGAAGTTGTCAAAGGATCCTGGACTTTCATAGTCCACATACTTATTGTAGTCAAAAAAGTCCATGGTGCTGGTCACTTCATAGTCCTCTGGAAGGTCTACATTTCCATAGTCATAGGTGCGCATATCTTGAAGATTGGGATAGCCCACATGATTCATGACCACATCTAAAAGAATCCGAATACCTTGGCTGTGGGCCGTATCCAC
Source organism: Clostridiaceae bacterium (assembly GCA_003510765.1). Taxonomy (GTDB): domain Bacteria; phylum Bacillota; class Clostridia; order Clostridiales; family Clostridiaceae; genus Proteiniclasticum. The sequence continues at coordinate 2,311 of DOKV01000104.1, forward strand.
AAAGGTACGGAATTCTTCCACGGTGCCGATGTTTTGATCCATCATGGTCCAATCCAAGGCATAGTATCCATGGAAGCCATAATGGGCAAAATCGCCGTTTCTACCGCCACCAATGTACCCATGGATTTGCTCATAGGGCGCGGTGATCCATATGGCGTTGATGCCCAGATCTTTAAAATACCCTTCTTCCAGTTTCTTGGTCATGCCGGCGATGTCTCCTCCATGAAAGGTCCCAATGTTTTTGCCCAGTTCATCCACGGTTTTTCGCCCATAGGACTCATTGTTCTCTGGGTTTCCATCATAAAATCGATCCGTCATGGCAAAATACACCGTGGCATTGTCGTAGGAAAAAACCCCTTCTGTGGAGGTCACATACAGCTCTTCTTTGGGTGTGCAGGCGGCCAGCATAAGGACCCCTAGAAGGAGGAGGGCAGTGGCCATTTTTCTCGGTTTCTTCATCATCCTCGGTCAACTCCTTTCTTCTTTGTTTCTTTCAGCACCCGAAAGGACATTCCTTCCAGAACCATGGCGTCTTTCACCATGACATGCTTGCCTGTCCATAGGTCTTGTGCCACAAGGACTTGTCCCATAGGGATGCTCACAGGTTTCTTTTGGAGATTGAAAAACACATGGATCTTCTCTCCATCGATTTCCCTGGTGAAGGCAAAGGCCTGGTCCATGACCTGGTGTAGGGTAAAATCTCCGTAGGTGAGCACCGTCTCTTCTTTTCTCAGGGCAATGAATTTCTTAAAGAAAGCAAGGAGGTCCTGGTCTTGGTGCTCTTTGTCCCACACCATGGTCTTTCGACAAAGGGGGTCTTTCCCTCCGGTGAGGCCCACTTCATCCCCATAGTAGATATAAGGCACCCCTTTATAGAGGAACTGAAAAGCCGTGGCCAGTTTCAGTTTTTCTTTATCTCCCATAGACTCCGTCAAAAACCGTGGCACATCATGACTGCCCAAAAGATTCAGCATCTGATGGGTGATTTCTTCTTTATACAGCACTTGATTGTGTAGGAGTACTTGGAAAAACGCTTCCATGGACAGCTCTTCCCGGGCAAAGGTATCGATCATGGCATGGCGGAAAGGATAGTTCATGATGGAGTCCAGTTCTTGACCATTTAAGAAGTCTGCGGCTTCATGCATGATTTCTCCAATAAGCACCGCATCTTCCTTCTCCTCTTTCACCGCCCGGCGAAGATCTTGCAAAAAGTCATGGGACAGTTCATCACACACATCCAAGCGATAGCCATCTATGTCCACTTCTTTGATCCAGTACTTGGCCACCTGAAGAAAGTAGTCACGCAGATCTTTATTTTGTAAGTTCACCTTGGGCATATGGGCCACGCCATTGGCAAAAGTATAATAATTGGCTTTCTTCAAGGACACAGGAAACTCCTCCAGATGATACCAGTCTTTATAGGCCGAGGCTTCACCCTTTTCCAAAATATCTTGGAAAGCAAAGAAGTCACTGCCCGTATGATTAAATACCGCATCAAAGACCACTCGAATTCCTGCCTCATGGCAACGACGGACCAGTTCTTTGGTCTCTTTTAAGGATCCAAAGGATGGATCGATTTCATAGTAGTCTTTGGTGTTGTATTTGTGGTTTGTGGTGGAGGTAAAGAGGGGGGTGAAATATAGCAACGTAATGCCCAGCTCTTGTAGATAAGGTATTTTATCTAGGATGCCTTTGATGTTTCCCCCAAAATGGTTTTTGGTGGTGGGTTTGTCTCCCCAAGAAGCCAAGACCTCTTCCTGTATCACTTGGTCTGACCCTTCTCCTCGATGAAACCGATCTGGGAAGATTTGGTAGCAAATGGCTTCTTTTAACCAGTCTGCCCCTTGATACACATCTTCTTTGGCGATGTAGGGATACTGGTAGGGCCGAAGCACCCTGGGTTTTTTCTCCCATAGACCCCGCTCATCCATGATCCAGCTTGGCCCTGCTTCCTCTTGGATTTTGAAATAATAGGCATAGCGATTTCTCTTTAAGGCTAAGGTGGTATCGTAATAGGCAAAAAGCCCGTCTTCGTAGGTTTTTTTTAAGGTTTTGATTTGATAAAGGGGGGGATGCATATAGCGGTCTCGATAATAAACCTTCACCTCTGACACTTCCCCTTTGGCTACCCGAAGACGCACATAGAGATGGTCTTCATCTTTGGCATAGGCATAGGGGGCTGAGGTTTCATGATAAATGGCATGATGATTCATGGGCTGATGTCCTCCTTGTGATGTTCTTTTGTCTAAGAAAAAAGTGTCATAGACCACGCTACAACACCTTATTTTTTCTTTTTTACAGATCTCCCTCAGTGGATTGCCTTTTGACAATCTCATAGGGAATGATGAGTTTTCTTCCTTTGACGCCTTCATTGATGGCCTTAACCAGAAGGTCCACAGAGTAGTACCCCAGCTCAAAGGAATTGATGTCCACACTGGTCAAGGGAATGTCGGAGTATCTTGAGAGGATGCTGTTGTTAAAGCTTGCGATGGCCAAATCCTCAGGAATAGCTAGCCCCGCCCCCTTAAAGACCTTGGTGGCCCCAAAGGCGATGAGATCATCGGTGATGATCAAGGCGTCGGGCATGGGATCTAGATTTAAG
>DOKV01000064.1 GCA_003510765.1 Clostridiaceae bacterium
CGCCGGAATATATGAACATTGTCACCAAACCCTTTGATGCGTTGACCCTAGAAGAACTTTATGCCATTCTTAGACTTCGTCAAGAAGTATTTATTCTAGAACAAAATTGTTTTTATTTGGATCAAGATGGATATGACCAAATGGCGGAACATGTGATGCTCTATGAAGGAGCGCATTTGGCTGCCTATGCAAGAGTCTTTAAAAAAGGGATCAAATATGATGCTGCATCCATAGGCAGGGTCATTACCAGTGCCCAGTATCGTGGAAAAGGATTGGGGATCCCCCTCATGGAAGCTTCCATAAAAACCCTTCTTTTGCAAGGTGAAGACCATATCAAGCTCTCTTCTCAAGCCTATGCAGAAGGATTCTATGAAAAAGTGGGCTTCAAGCGAACAGACAAAGCCCCCTATTTAGAAGATGACATTCCCCACGTGGAGATGGAATATAAAGGAGCGTGGCATCGTGACCAATAAAAGCTATGAAATCGTCAAAAGCAACAAGATAAAACGGAAAAGACAGTCTTGGAATCAATACTTCATGAGCATTGCCAAGGTTTTGGCGCTGCGCTCATCCTGTGACCGTGCCTATGTAGGTGCTGTCATCGTCAACACAGACAATCGCATCATCGCCACAGGCTACAACGGTAGTGTAGGGAGTAAAACCCCTCAGTGCGATGATTTAGGCCATGTGATGCGTGATGGCCATTGCATTGCTACCCTTCATGCAGAAATCAATTGTATTGCCTATTGTGCCAGAGAAGGCATCTCATTAAAGGACTCGAAGATTTATGTGACTCATTTTCCTTGCTTAAATTGTACCAAAGCGTTGATTCAATCGGGGATCAAAACCATTTACTACCTAGATGATTATCGTCTAGACGATTATGCTTTGGAGCTGATGCACATCAATCACATTGAAACGGTGAAGCTCCTACCAGAAGAATCCTCTGCAGGAGAATAACAAAAGCCCAAGGATTCCTCTCCTTGGGCTTTTTACATCTTCTACTTATCAAACAATCCGCCATTTTTTTTCATTTTCTTTGGTTTGGAAACGCCTTTGATGCTTTTTTCAGGGCGTTCTTTTTTTGCACCTAAACCCTGTCCGTTTTTCTTTGCCTCAATGATCTCTTCCATGCGTTTTCTTGCTTCTTTGCTTAATGCCATTTTTTTCCCTCACTTTATCGTACTGTCACAAGTATACCTGATTTTGACAAAAACAGAAGAAAAATCTATTCTTTTTTCTGCCATGGCTCTTTTTTCAACACCTTCATTTGTTTTTTCAGCTCATCACGCATGAAGTTCAGCACTTCATTTTGGTCCAAAGATTCTTGCTGATACTCTGAGGTGGCCACTTGAACCATCAAGTTGATGTAGGCATAGGCTAAAGCTGTGGTAATCAGCGCTGCGGTACTTCCTGAGATGAGTCCTCCAACGATGGTCCCTGCCCCTGGTATAAGTTTTAGCAGATTAGATACAACGGCCCTGCCAGTATAAACGGCGCCTGAGACCCCTGTCACAGAGGAGACTACCGAGGTCACTAGGGCTCGGTTCATGGATACCCCAAAAATGCTGGTGATTTTAGCGATCATGGCCACCTGACTGGAGGCTAAAATGGGGGCATCAGCAAAGGGGATGGGCGTAAAGCCCACCATAAAGGTCTCCGTAATGAATCCTTTCGCCCATTTCCTAGCTTGTTCTGCTTTTTTTTGCACATCCACCTTCTGGGCATTGATAAAAGAAGCTTCTACCTCCGTAGGTAAATACTGTAGCGTATCATCCACCAAGGATTTAAGACCCATTGCTGGTAGCGTAAAGCCGCCAATTTTAAATGGCTTGGCGATGACAGGGCGCAGGTTTCTTATGGGTAAGTTCAGGGAGCCAATATAGTTCATAAAGCCATGGACTTCTTCTTCTTGAATACTTTGGGTAAGCACAAGGATCACAGGCATTTTTTCAGAGAGCTCTCGTATGAAGGCTTCTTCAAAAGGCTCCAATCTATGACTACTGGCATTGATACAGTACCAAGCCACATGGATTTTTTCCCGCTCCTCTCCCAGGGTATTTCTCCTTTTTACTTCGTCTAAGACCTCTTTACGGACTTTTCGCTGCACGTCTTCTTGTAGTTCGAATCCTTTGGTATCAAATAGCACTAAAGGTACCCCTTCTTTACGGATTCTCTCTAGATGCATGGTTACGGGCTTACCCACACCGGTTTTTGCCAGATGCTCTCGAAATATTTCATTAATCAGCGTACTCTTCCCTACCCCAGTTTTTCCCACAAGGAGAATATTCACTGGAGGCATTCTTTTGACTTCCTCATCCGTTTTCTGAAGAATTTCTTGAACAATATTCATGGTTCCCATAGACCCACCCCTTTCTTTATCCATTTTAGTATACCTTCTTTAGATTAAGTTCCCATGAAAAAAGAGCTTGATCCACTCAAGCTCTTGGTTATTTTTTTAATTTACGAGTCTTCTAGCAGTGATGAATTTATGGTATCTCATGGTGGTGATTTCCACACTCTTTCCAGGTCTTGGGGAATGTAGCATATTTCCATTGCTGATATAAATGCCCACATGAGTGATGCTACCAGATCCAAAGAACACCAAATCTCCGGCTTGAAGGTCAGAATAAGCAACTCGCGTACCTACTGACGCTTGAGCACTGGCCACTCTAGGAATGTTGATTCCAAATTGTCGATAGACGTATTGGGTAAGCCCGGAGCAGTCAAATCCTCTAGGTGTACTTCCACCCCAGACATAGGGAACCCCTAAAAATTGGTACCCATAGTTTAAAATGTCTTGACCTCTGCCACTGACAGGTGCTGTCGGTGCAGGTGTAGTTGGTGCTGGCGTAGTTGGTGCAGGTGTAGAAGGTGCTGGCGTTGATTGCGCTAGTCTTTCTTCTTCCGCTTCTTCTTGGCGTCGTCTTTCTTCAGCAGCGCGTCTCGCAGCTTCTTCAGCAGCACGTCTCGCAGCTTCACGTTGTGCTAAAATGGTTTTTCCACGCTCAATGAGTGTAACGATTTTTGCATCGGTACTATCGGTGATGATTTTTGTTCTAGCTTCTCTAAGATTTGTAATGGCTTGTTGTATCAGTACATCGCTACTACTGGGATCTGCAATGATCTCATCATTGTCTCCAATGAAATACATCTCAGCCATGGCTAGATTTCGGATGATTTTATTCTCTTCTAGTTCCAGTTCCTCTAGCAAACCTTCTGCTTCATTTTTCTTTACTTCCGCTTCTTCTAATTTCACTAGATTATCAGCCTTCAAAAGTGCTACTTCATTTTTTGCATGATCAAGCTCTTCTTTTTGGTCAACCAACACATCTTTGATCCTTTGGATTTCATCTAAGAGCTGCTTGTCAATTTTGGCAAACTTGATGATGGCATCTGCTCTAGCAATGAGATCTGCGATACTTTCAGAACTTAAGATAGCCTGTAGCACTCCCGTGTTTCCTTGTTTGTACATGGCTCTTAGTCGAGCACCATACTCGGTTTCTTTTTTAAGGAGTTCTGCTTCGGAGGTAGCAATCTCTATATTTTTCGCCTTGATTTCACCATCTAAGCGCTCCATCTCAAGATCATTTTCTTCGATTCTCACCAAGATGTTTGTGATGGTATCGTTGACGATGGCGATTTCCCCAGTGATTTCAGCCATTCTATAAAGGACTGCATCATACTCTGCTTTCACTGCGTTTAGTTCTTGCTGCTGCTCCTCTGTTAATGGGGTAGCATATACTGGAATTGAAAAACTAGACATGATTGCAGCAGCAACTAGGGCTGCCACCAGTTTAAGCTTTATCGTTTTCATTATTGCCTCCAAAAATGGTTCAATTATTACAAAGTGATTACAGATTGAATTATAAGTAGAAATTATAAAGAACATATAAAGTTTTAAGGAAAAGTTAAAAAACTATCGAAAACTTTCCTTGGATTTCAAGACGTCCATGGCAGTTTGTTCCAGGGTATAGGTAATCTGGGTGTTCATGAAAAAGTATATGTATTATTTTTGTCATTCCCTTCACATGATTCATGTAACTAGTCAAATTCTTTCTGAATTTTCACCACTGGACTTTTGGAAGTGTTATAATCACATCAAGTACTGTTCTCTTCAAGTATTCTTAAGGTATATGTACTATCCTGTCCTTATAGAATAAAGGTACTTATGGCCAGGGATTCAAAGAGAACGGATCCTTATTTACATCAACCATTGAGGTGAAACACATGAATAAAATTCTCATCATCGAAGATGAACCATCTGTATTAGAAGCCATCTCTGCCTACTTACGAAAAGAAGGATATGATGTGTATACCGCCGAAAGAGGCTACAAAGGTCTTGCCTACTCAGAAGAGCACGACTTTGATCTCATCATTTTAGATTTGATGCTTCCAGACATTTCTGGAGAAGAAATTTGCAAGAAAATTCGCGCCAAATCAAACACTTATATTTTCATGCTCACTGCGAAATCCAGCTTAGAAGAACGAATCAAAGGCTTGGATTTGGGAGCTGATGAGTATTTGGTGAAACCTTTCTCTCCGAGAGAAATTGTTGCACGAGTCAATGCCCTATTTAGGCGTATTAAAGATGTTCCTGATAATAAGAACATCGTCTCTTTTAATGGGGGGGAACTGGTGATCAATCACGACAAACGAGAAGTGAAACATCAAGGTGTGGAAGTTTCTTTAACGCCCATTGAGTTTGACATCTTGAATATTTTGTCTGAAAATCCCGGCATTGTCTTGTCAAGAGAAACCCTTATTGATCGAGTACTAGGCCCTGATTTTGAAGGTGTAGACAGAACCATTGATGTGCATATTAAAAATATCCGTAAGAAAATTGAAGTGGATACCAAAAACCCAACCTACATCATCACGGTGTTTAAGTTGGGGTATAAGTTTGGTGGTGGACAGTAGTTTTGAGGACCATTAAGTATAAACTTACCGTCGCCATTTCCATCAGCGCGCTGCTGTCTCTTCTCATTGCCTATATCGTCATCAATTTGACGCTAAACGCCAGATTCAATGACTATTTACAGGTGAATCAAACCAAAAGAGATGATCGCATCATCGCCACTTTTCGAGACAATTATATGAGAGATGATCGATGGACCATCACCTCTGGAAAGAGTTTGGAAAGAGAAGCAGAGGCTTCAAATTTTACCATTTCTCTTCTGAATTGGGACAAGAGTGTCATTTGGGCCATGGACCCCTTAAAACTGGTGGATAAAGAACGAGAAATCAATCCAGAGGGTGCCTTTACCATGGAGCAATATGTGCCCTATGAGTATCCCATCAAATCAGAAAATCAGATCATCGGGTACGTGGTCATCGGACAGTTTTCGCCCTTGGTGATTTCCACAGAGGATGAGAATTTCTTAAACTCTATCACCATGAGTATTCTCATCAGTGCCTTCCTAGCGGTGTTCATCATTCTACTCATTGCACTTTTTGTGGCCAGGCAATTGTCTGAACCCATTGAAAGAATTTCTCATACGGCATACAGCCTATCCATGGGAGAGCTTACGGCCCGTGAACATCAGGAAGCTGATGTCATTGAAATTGAAACCCTTCGAAACAGCATCAATTCCTTAGGAGAAAAACTGGATCGACAGGATATGCTTCGAAAACGACTCATTACTGATGTTTCCCACGAACTTCGCAATCCTTTAAATGTATTGCAAACAAACTTAGAAGCTATCATTGACGGGATTTTAACAGCCAGTCCTGAGCGGTTACAGTCTCTGAACTCAGAAGTCATCCGGTTCGGAAAACTCTTGGATAACTTGAATATTTTAAAACAGTTTGAGGCAGAAAGCATGGTATCCAGAATTATTGTGCTGAATATGGAAGAGGTTTTACAAGACATTTATCATAACTTCCAAGGGCTCTGTAAAGAAAAGGCCATCAAGCTAAAATATATCGTGCAACGAAATACTTCCTTCGAGATACTTGGAGACAAGCACTCTATTTATCAAGTGGTGAATAATTTGCTCCATAACGCCATCAAATTTACGCCTAGAAATGGCATGATTACTTTAAAGCTGTCTCGTGATGATCGCTTTTGCTACATCCGCATTAAAGACACGGGCATTGGGATTCCCAAAGAAGATCTCCCCAATGTCTTTGAACGGTTTTATCGAGTGGATAAATCCAGAGAAATGGTGGAAGGCAGTGGCATCGGGTTGACCATTGTAAAGAATTTTGTGAAACTTAATGGAGGGTCCATTGAAGTGTCCTCCACCGTGGGCAAGGGTTCTACCTTCACCATCAAGTTTAGAGTATATGAGATTGGTGAAACTGACTTGAAGAATCCCTCAAACGGAGAAGCATTGAGCTTAAACAATATCCATGAAAATCTGCCTCCTCCTGAGGAGCCCACCACATAGAAATCCACAAAAATGAGCCTGTAGACAACCAAACTACAGGCTCATTTTTACGGGGTTTTTTAAAGACAGTAGATATGAATAAGAAAACCATTTGCCCTAAGACAAATGGTTTATTGCTATTCTTTCATGAAGTTATCCTTGGATTGATTTTCCAGCTGGTCTAGTATTTGCTTAAGCTGTTCTCGAAGACCCACGACCCCTTCAAGGTCCATGGGTAAACTGCAAGCAATGTTGTTTGGCACTTTCTCTGCTTCTAGCATCAGTGCCTTCCCCTTTTCACTGAGATAAATAATGAGATTTCGTTCATCTCTTTTGTCTCGTGTGCGTTCAATATTGCCATCATTCTCTAGTTTCTTTAAAAGCGGGGTCAAGGTGCCAGAATCCAAGCGCAATTTACTGCCAAGTTCTTTCAAGGAAATACCATCTTTTTCCCACAACACAATCATCACCAAATATTGTGTATAGGTGAGTCCTAAAGGCTCCAGTAAAGGTCTGTAAATTTTAGTGATTTCTCTTGAAAAAGCGTATACTGCAAAGCAAAGTTGATTTTCCAATTTTAATTCATCTATCATAATTCTACCTCATGTCTTATTGTATTCAATTAAATTGTATCATAAACCATGAGACCCTGTCAATATGAAGGTTTCATCTTCAAGTACCCAAATACAACCTTTGTCCGCTGAACTCCGGTAGTCCTTCTTGGAAGATTCTCTCTGCAGCTTTCTTCACATCGTAGTCCATGGATCTAAAACTCACTTTTTTCTTTTGGGGATCATATAGAACGTAATGGGCTTTTGGCACACCATTTCTAGACTGTCCTACACTTCCCGCGTTGATGACATAACGTGCATCATCTAGATAGAGATCACCATCATGGGCCAGATATATTTCTATGGTTTTGTCCTCCTTCTCTTTGAAGATGCAAGGTTTGTGGGTATGCCCTGTGAACATCACTTGGTGATCTTTTTCTTTCATCTTTTGAAAGCTCTCTAGCAAATAAGAAGACTCCTTGTTTTCCGGAAAAACATATTGGAAGCTCAAAGGATTACCTAGCATCGTATGACAAAGAACAAAGTTATCTATGGCTAAAACCTCTGGCAAGGTGGCCATATGGGTCAAATACTCTGGCGGGATGCTCTTGATGGTATGAAGAATTCCTTTTCTGGCATTCTCGCTAAAACGCCCTAAGACGTCAGGATGAAGGGTGCCATACTCATGGTTTCCCATAACCCCTACTCCTCCAGTCTCTAGAAAGGTTTTATAGCATAGATAAGGATCTGCGGCATATCCGATAAGATCGCCTATATATAAGACTTCATCATAGGTTTCATTTTGAAGGACCTTTGATAAGGCCTGATAATTGGCATGAACATCACTTAAAATCAAATACTTCATCTGCACTCTCCTTCTTTAGAACGATTCTTGATATAGAATCTCATAGCGATTTAACACAAGGCTTCCTGCCACCACCAAATCTACTTTTGTCAGATCTAGCTGCCCCACTAAGGACTTGGTTAATGCTTGATCCAGTTCTTTCTCAACTTTATTAATATAGAGGATCCGTTTGCCCTTGGCATTTTTAAATAAGGCTTTGGGATCTTCTATGATTTTTTTCAAGTCTTCGATGGTCACCAAAGAACCGATGGAGGACCCTGTTAGGATTAGATATTTGTCCAAATGGTGGATGTTCTTTGCATTTACTTGTACCCCAAGGGATTGAATGTCTAATACACCGATGGTAGCATGGGTAGCCTCTGGTATCTTTGGTTCAGAATCTCGAAATCCTTTTAAGGGCCGGCCATTAGAGAAATCACACTCAATGATGCTATGATCAAACCATGGGGATAAGACAGCGATTTCTTCACAGCTAAGCCCGAAGACCAGATTTTTCAAGTTTTTACCTTTGCCAATGATATAGACACCAGGTTTCGTTAACCCGTCCATCTGGTAGTCCTCATGATAAACATCATCAATGAAATCATACATGGTCACGGCCGGCTTGATAAAGGTTGTAGTACTAGAGATGAGAATTTTTGATTTCTTACGTAAAGACTCTGTGAGGCGATTGATCAGTGTGGTCTTTCCCCCTGCCCCCACCAAAGCAATATTCTGGTATTCTTTCAATTTCAGTAGATCTGAAAGCATCTTCATCCCTCCCACAGGTCCTATCAAGTCGCTATAATCATATTACTTCTAATGATAGCTTATGGAAACACTTTTGTGAACCATCCTTTCTCAAAGGACTCGCGTGAGAGTCACCAAATATTTCATGAACAAATTGTTGACATCTATTTACAAGGATGTTAGAATAGACAACGTAGCCAACGTAAGGCTACACAAGCTTTTAGGGGTATAGTTCAATGGCAGAGCAACGGTCTCCAAAACCGTAAATCTAGGTTCGAATCCTAGTACCCCTGCCAGGATGAATCGGTCTAGTACGGTGTACTAGGCTGTTTTCTTTTGCCTAAAAATGGATCATACCATAACCTTTGCTATCGTCTCTTATTTAGAGTTCTTGAAATAAACCAAGGATATATTTAGAAAATACAAATATGTACTGATTATTTTTAGAGAAACTCAATATATCACCATATATTTCATATTATGTTATTTTCATAGCGATTGTGATAGGAAAATAGACAAAACATGAGAGAAAGGAAGATATTCTCAGGTAAAGTGCCGTGACTTTGATTTTGTCAGCGTAACCCCTTTGAAATCCTCGTAAAGCCATACTAGAATACATAGATAGGTTCTGCGCCAACATACGATGGGTGTTAAAAAGAAATATCTAGGGGGTTTGTTATGGTTACTTTACGACAAGACATCTTCATGGAGGATGCTTTAAAAATTGCACAGTGGTTAGAGGATGAAGAAATCCTCGCGTATTTGAATGAAGATCAAAAAGCAGCAAAGCATATTCGCTCCTTGGTGGCCTCATCCACCATGCCACTATACAATCAAGTGTTTAATCAAAAGGGTCTCTTCTATCTCATATGTCAAGGAGAAGAATCCATTGGTTATGTGAAGTTCATACCCAAGAACAAAGGCCATGAAATTGTCATTGCCATAGGAAAAAAAGAACTCTGGGGCAAAGGGTATGGAAAATCCGCTTTAAAGAAAGCTTTGTGCGAAGCCTTCTTCTCTTTACGTACAGAAAAGATAGATGCAAAAATTAAGGAGAAAAATTTGCGTTCTCTGAATCTTTTTGAACACTTTGGTTTTCAAGAAACCACAAAAAAAGAATCCCTCTATCATCTATCCATGGACTTTGATACCTTTTTGAAAAAAGCAGCATAATAAAAAATTAAGCAGCTGGGCAGGCTGCTTTTTTGCTGTAAGAAAATATATCGCTCTTCTTATTCTTCTCCCCTTTCCCTTTCCATTGCCCTGGACTCTGGGGTATAATGAATACTGAATATGAAGCAAGGGATCCCTTGCGTGAGAATAAATAGAAACAGGTGAATAATATGACCACAAAAATCATTCAGACCACTTCCGTGGAAGAAACCATGGACCTTGGTAAAAAGCTTGGTAAAGTTGTAGAAAAAGGGACCACCCTATGTCTTACGGGTGATTTAGGCACCGGTAAGACCCATTTCGCCAAAGGCTTTGCAGAAGGTCTTGGTATTACAGAAATCATCACCTCCCCCACCTTTACCATCGTCAATGAATATCACTCTGGGAGACTTCCTCTTTATCATTTTGATGTCTATCGGATCCATGATGCAGATGAAATATTACAGATAGGCTTTGAAGAATATGTCTATGGTCAAGGAGTGACCCTCATAGAATGGGCAGATATGATCGAATCCATTTTGCCCGATGCTTTTTTGCAGGTGAAAATTGAAAAGACACCGGAGGAAAATCAACGAAAAATCACAGTGTATAGTTATGGACAAGAACATCCCTTTTTGGAGGACTTGATATGAACATCTTAAGTATAGATACCTCATCCAACAATTGCTCCGTTGCGGTGGTTAGTGAGAAAGCTACCTTAGGAGAATTGAACATCAACTATAATCTTCAGCACTCCGTGGTGTTGATGCCCCTCATAGAAGAGCTTTTAGACCGCTTACAGCTATCTCCAAAGGATCTGTCCGCCATTACGGTATCCAAAGGCCCTGGTTCCTTCACCGGTCTTAGAATTGGCCTTGCCGCCGCCAAAGGCATGGCCCTGGCTTTAGATATCCCTGTTTATGCTGCAGATGCCTTAGCTACCCTGGCCTATGGCGTCTTTGGATTTCAAGGCATCCTGGTCCCCATGGTGGATGCTCTTCGAGGAGGATTCTATACAGGGTTTTATACCTTTCATGAAGGAAAGATGTTAACCCTTTTAGAACCAACCATCCTCACGCTGGAAGAAGTTCAAGAAAAACTAGCTGAGGAAACTCGGGAAATCCTATTACTTGGTGACGTCTTAGACAAACTTCCTGAAGAAGTGCTACGTTTTAAACCTCAAGTGGTGTTGGCCCCACAAACCTTTAACATCCCCAAAGCCAGCCTATTGCCCTATCTTTTAAAAGATCGCATAGAAGAAAAGGATCACGAAGACCTACACACCTTGGTGCCACTATATATGAGAAAAAGCCAAGCTGAAGTAGAATATGAGAAAAAGAAAGGGAAATTACTTTAATGGAAGGATTGACCATCGTTGAATTTCAACCAAAGCATGTGGATGCCGTCTATGAAATTTCCGTGGAAGCTTTTCCCCTGCCCTGGGCTAAGGAAGAACTCATTAGAGAAATCATCAATCCCCGGGCCTTAAATCTCGTAGCCTTGGTTGAGGAGGAAGTCATTGGCTATGTCCAGTGTTGGTATACCTATGAGGATGCAGACATCATCAATATTGCCGTGAAAAATAACTGGAAAAGAAAAGGCATTGGAAAAGTCCTCCTGCAAGGACTCATCGATGCGTTGAAAGCCAAAGGCATGAGAAATATTTTCTTAGAAGTGCGGGTGACAAACCTCCCTGCGCAAACCCTATATAAGTCCTTTGGGTTCATCACCTTAGCCAAAAGAGAGCGGTACTATATCAGCGGCGAAGACGCCCTGGTCATGAACCTGCAAATTTAAGAAGTCCCTTGGTACTCTAGCTTGAGCACCAAGGGACTTTGTTATATCTATGATGTTAGATAGCTTTATGAAGCTTTTGATACCGTTCTTGGAACATGGCTTCACGATTGATCAACATGGCCACTCGATCATAGAACAGAATGCCCACGATGGAGACGATGACGCCTTTGATAAAGTTGAACACTGGAATCCCAAAGAATAAGTAGGATCTAAGCATTTGCGCTTCCATACCTCCTGGGAAATACATGGGGATCAAAATGAAGTAGTTGGCAAGCATTGCTAACGGAATCATGGCTATAGATCCTGCCAGAGCACCTAAAATGGCACCCTTTCTTGTCTTCATCTTTTTAAAGACCAAAGAAGCAAAGAACACATAGGACCCTACAACGATGATATTGGCCAGTTGCCCTACACCACCAGTGGAACTACCCTTGATGAAAATCACCAAAAGATTCTTTAGTATTTCTACACCAACACCAACCAATGGTCCAAAAGCAAATCCACTAAGGAGTACTGGTACAGCAGATAAGTCTACCTTAAGCCAAGGGAATGTGGGGAGAACGGGGAACTCAAAGTAAGTTAGGATGAATCCTAAGGTCATGAGTAGTGCCGCTTTGACAACAGTGTTAGTTTTTTTTGATACGTTTACCATTTTTGGTAACCCTCCTAAAGATTATTTGCAACCTCCAGAAGATTGTTTCATTAAAAAAGCCTTGATTTCGTTAAAAATCAAGGCGTGAACGCAAAACAATCATTCTTCTTCCATCCAGACTTTAACTGTCGGCTTCGGAATTACACCGAATCAACCTTGCGGCTCGTGGGCTATACCACCGGTGGGGACTTACACCCCGCCCTGAAGATGCTATTCAATTTACAAATTTATAATACCATACTGACACAAATCTGTCAATGTTCCTTGGTTGGTGATATACTGAAATAGAAGATTATCAAATTGCATCCTATTGTACCATCCAGTTTCGTAATGAAAGGAGTCCCTATCCATGTGTATTGAAATTGAACAAGCCCTTTTAGAAGAAGCTCAACAGCTTAAAGAGACCTTTACCCTTTCTTATCCCCATGGCCTTTATAAAGAGGAACGTTATTCTTCCACCTATGATGAGCTCAGCAAGTGGCTACGAAAAACCATCACCTATCTGAAAAGCACGGGGTCGAGTATCGGAGAAGACCCTTTTCTTACACATCTCCATGGCTTCCGAGGTAAAATCGGCAACATCGATGGGGTGGAATTTCAAAAAATTCTAGATCAGCTAGAAAAGAGATTTCAACAGGAAGATCCAGGATCCACCAAATAGAAGCGCTGAAGGCCCTGAGGCTTTCAGCGCTTCTTCTTCTTCTTTTTGATGGGTCTTCTTGCTAAGAGGTTTTAAGCTCTTGAGTCAGGCCCTTCATGGTTAAACTGATGCGCTTTCTCTTAAGATCCACGGAAAGGACTTTCACCTCCACCACATCTCCAGAACGAACAAAGGTCAAAGGGTCTTTCACAAATTTATCCGCCAGTTCACTTTTGTGCACCAGCCCATCTTGGTGGACACCAATATCTACAAAAGCCCCAAAATCTGCTACATTTCGAACGACACCCGTAAGAATCATCCCTTCTGTAAGATCCTTTAAGTCTATGACCCCTTTTCTAAAGACCGGTTTGGGTAAATCTTCTCTTGGGTCTCTCCCTGGCTTACGCAGTTCTTTTAAGATGTCTAAAACAGTGGGTTCTCCAAGGCCGGTGAGGGTACATAGAGCCTCTATGCCAAAAGTCTTTGCCCTAGCTTCGATTTCTTGCAGTTCTTCCATCCGAAGTTTTTTCTCGTTATAATTAAGAGCTTTTAGGAGTTCCTTGGCAGCTACATAGGATTCTGGATGAACCCCAGTTTGGTCTAAGAAATCTTTCCCTTCTCGAATGCGTAAAAACCCTGCACATTGTTCATAGGCTTTGTCTCCAAGTCTTTTGACTTTTTTCAGTTCTTTTCTGGAGGAGAATTTCCCCATATCATCTCGATACGCCACAATATTTTCGGCAATGGTTTTGTTGATTCCTGCCACATAGCCAAGCAATGCTGGTGTAGCAGTGTTTAAATCAACCCCAACGCGATTCACCGTATCTTCCACCACCCCTTGCAAAGAAGCATCTAACTTCTTCTTGGTGATGTCGTGTTGATACATGCCTACCCCAATGGACTTGGGATCGATTTTCACCAGTTCAGCCAAGGGGTCTTGGAGCCTTCTAGCGATGGAAATGGCCCCTCGAATGGTCACATCCAGGTCAGGGTACTCTTCCTTGGCCAGCTTTGAAGCGCTGTAGACAGAAGCCCCGGCTTCATTGGTGATGATATAAGAGACGTCAATATTTTCACTTTTCAGCTCTTCAATGAGTTCCATGAGCACCAGTTCAGACTCTCTAGAAGCGGTACCATTTCCCAGGGAAATGATCTCTACTTGATGCTTCTTGATGAGTCTTTTTAGTATCTTCTTGGCCCCTTCCACATCCTTTCTAGGCACCGTGGGGTAAATGGTGGCATCTTCCAAATATTTCCCAGTATCATCTAAAACGGCAACTTTACAGCCTGTTCTAAATCCTGGGTCATAGCCCAACACGCGATATCCCTTTACAGGTGGTTGCAAAAGAAGCGATTTCAAATTCTCTTTAAAGACTACGATGGACGAATCTTCAGCACGCTCTGTTAAGGTATTTCTAAGCTCCCTTTCCAAGGAGGGTAATAATAGCCTTTTCAGCGCATCTTTACCCGCCTCTTTTATGAGGACATTACAGTTTTCACTCTTGGTACTATACCGTGCCACAATGGCTTGGAGTGCGCGCACTTCGTCCACGGTGATGGAGACTTTCAAAATGCCTTCCTTTTCTCCCCGATTGATGGCCAAGGTTCGATGACTGGGCATTCGAAGGGCCACTTCTTTATGGTCATAGTACATCTCATAAGGTGAATTCTCTGCATCTCCAGTGGTCTGAATCTCTGCACTTCGCACATAGATGCCACGCAGCTGCCCCTTTAGATCCGCATCCTCAGAAAACATTTCCGCCATAAGATCAGATGCAAACTTGAGGGCTTCTTCCACAGTGGCGACCTCTTCAGAGAGTAGTCCTTGAGCTACCGCTTCATAGTCTTTATTGCCCTTTAGAATGGCCATGGCCAGGGGCTCCATCCCCTTTTCCTTGGCGATGGTTCCTCTGGTTCTCTTTTTGGGTCTATAGGGTTGATAAATGTCATCCAGCCTTGTCATGGTTTCAGCCTTCAAGATCTCTTTTTGTAGGTCTTCTGTCAGATGTCCTTGCTCTGTCAGCAGCCTTAGAATATCTTCTTTTCGCTGTTCTAGTCCTTTTAAGTACTGGAGCCTTTCTTCCACTTCTCGTATCATTTGATCTTCTAAAGATCCTGTGGCTTCTTTTCGATATCTGGCAATGAAGGGGACTGTGGCTCCTTCTTCTAAAAGTTTCACCGTACCTTCCACTTGCTTGATTCCAATACCAAGCTCTTTGGCAATTTTATCTAATATATTCATCTTTTTCCTATTCTCCCTTCAAACTTCCGGTGCTGGCCCCTTTTAGGTAGGCGCTGATGAAAGCATCTAGATCTCCATCCATGACGCTATCCACATTGCTGTCTTCAGTTAGGGTTCGATGATCTTTGACCAGATTATAGGGGTTAAACACATAACTTCTGATCTGACTACCCCAGCCCATATCTTTCATCTCGCCCGTGATGTCTTCAATCTTTTCTTTGTTGAAGCGCACCTTCAACTCCACCAACTTGGCTTTTAAGATCTTCATCGCTGTTTCACGATTTTGGATTTGGCTACGCTCATTTTGACACGTGACCACAATGCCTGTGGGTAGATGGGTTATTCTCACCGCAGAGTCTGTGGTGTTTACATGCTGCCCACCGGCCCCAGTACTTCTATAGGTGTCAATTTTCAACTCTTCATCTTTGATCACCACTTCGGTATCATTTTTTAGTAGCGGCACCGCTTCCACCGAGGCAAAGCTGGTTTGTCTTTTGCCACTGGCATTAAATGGAGAAATGCGAACCAATCGATGAATCCCTTTCTCTGCCTTTAAATATCCATAGGCATAGGGACCCGATATTTTCAACGAAGCATCACGAATACCAGCCTCATCTCCTTCTTGTAGAGAGACAAGTTCCACTTGAAACCCTCTTTTCTCTGCCCATCGAGTATACATACGAAGAAGCATGGACGTCCAATCTTGGGCATCGGTACCACCCACCCCACTTTTCAGGGTCAAAATAGCATCGGTATCATCATACTCTCCTGAAAGAAGAATTCGTAGATGCATGGATTCTACACCTTTTCGTAGGTCTTTCACCTCTTCTAAAAGCATGGAGGCCATCTCTTCATCTTCTTCTGCCAGTTCCAACATAGTGAAGGCATCTTCCACTCTACTAAAGAGGTCTTGAAACTCTTTGATGGTACTTTCAATGGTCTTTTCCTCTTGTGTCACGTCTTTGGCTTCCTCAAGATTGTTCCAAAAAGAAGGTTCCTGCATTTTAAAAATCAGTTCTTCTCTTCTTCTTTGTAACTGTGCGATGTCAAAGAGACACCTGGATTTCATCCAGTGATTCTTTGAAGCCTTTTAGTTCATTCATTGCATCTGCAATTTTGGGCAACATAGTCCTCACTCCTCGCATAAATTTGTACCAGTCCAAAATAGACTTGGTTGCCCAAGTCTATTCTTCTTGCTATCTAATTCCCTAACCCATGACAATTCTTGTATTTCTTCCCACTGCCACAAGGACATGGAGCATTTCTACCCACTCTGGTTTCTTTTTTCACAGGTTGTTTTTTCAACGTGTTATCTTGGTTGGTGGATGTTTCTTTGGCCACTTGTTCTCTTTCTATAGGCTCTTCTTTTCGAACGGTGATCCGGAGGATATAACGAACGGTATCCGCGTTAATGGTTTCCACCATTTCATCAAACATCTCAGAACCTTCAAACTGGTAAGCTTGAACAGGATCTTGCTGCTTGTATGCCCGAAGACCAATTCCTCTCTTTAAGTGGTCCATGTTGTTGATGTGTTCCATCCACTTGGTATCTACCACTTTGAGAAGAATGACTCGTTCAATTTCGCGCATCTGTGCGCCAACCTCTTGCTCTTTTTCTTCATGAAGGGCTACCCCCATCTCATAGAGCATTTCCTCTAGGGCTTCTTTTTTCATTTCCAAGAGTTTTTGTGCTTGAAGCTGACCATGGGGCACAAAAAGATCTTCCATATAAGCGATGAGGCTCTTTACGCCCTCTTCTTTATCCACACCATTGGCTAGATAGGTGTTCACTGCTGTAGACACAACACTGTGAAGCATAGCACGGATATTTTCTTTAAGATCCTTCCCTTCTAATACCATTTGTCTTTGTCCGTAGATGACTTCACGCTGCATGTTCATGACATCATCATAGCCAAGGAGGGTTTTTCTGGTATCAAAGTTGTTTCCTTCTACTTTCTTTTGAGCATTTTCGATAGACTTTGTGACCATTTTAGATTCGATGGCATCATCACCAAGGCCCATGTTGTCAATCATACCAAAGAGCTTTTCAGAACCAAAGATTCTCATGAGATCATCTTCTAAGGACAAGTAGAATCTAGATTCTCCAGGGTCTCCTTGTCGACCGGCACGTCCTCTTAGCTGATTGTCGATACGTCTGGATTCATGACGCTCTGTACCAATGATTTTAAGCCCACCATTGGCCACTACGCCTTCTCCTAGCTTGATGTCTGTTCCTCTACCAGCCATGTTTGTGGCAATGGTGATGGAGCCAGGTTCCCCAGCTCTAGAGACAATTTCAGCTTCTTTCTCATGGTATTTGGCGTTCAACACTTCATGAGGCACACCATTTTTCTTCAAGAGCGCAGAGAGGTATTCAGACTTTTCGATGGATGTGGTACCCACAAGAACCGGTTGTCTTCTACCATAGGCTTCTTTGATTTCTGCGACCACAGCTTTATATTTGGCTTGGACCGTCCTGTAAATCAGGTCTGGTTGGTCTAGTCGACGAATGGGCTGATTCGTTGGAATCACCACTACGTCGAGGCCGTAGGTATGTCTAAACTCATTTTCTTCCGTTTGAGCAGTACCTGTCATACCTGACAGCTTTTTATACATTCTAAAGTAGTTCTGGTAAGTAATGGTGGCCAAGGTTTTTGATTCTCGTTCTACCTTTACCCCTTCTTTTGCTTCAATGGCCTGATGAAGTCCATCAGAATATCTTCGCCCTTCCATGAGACGTCCGGTGAACTCATCTACAATGATGACTTCCCCTTCTTTTACCATGTAGTCTTTGTCTACTCTAAATAAGTGATTGGCTTTTAAGGCTTGAGAAACATGATGCTGTAGCTCCATGTTCTTGGGATCTGCATAGTTCTCTAAATGGAAAGTATCTTCCGCTTCCTTAATTCCTTCATCGCTTAATACCACAGACTTGGCTTTCTCATCCACGGTGAAGTGGTCATCTTTTCTTAGTTTCTTCACAAAGAAATCTGCCACTTTGTATAAATCCGTGGATTTGTCTCCTTGCCCAGAGATGATCAGTGGCGTTCTCGCTTCATCAATTAAGATGGAGTCCACTTCATCCACGATGGCAAAGTTTAGTTCTCTTTGTACTCTTCGTTCTGCATAGACCACCATGTTGTCTCTTAAGTAATCAAAACCAAATTCATTGTTGGTTCCATAGGTGATGTCGCTTTTGTAGGCTTCTTTACGCTGTTCATTATTCAATCCATGAACAATGACCCCACAGGTAAGGCCTAAAAACTCATAGATTTGTCCCATCCAATCTCGGTCTCTGGAGGCCAGATAGTCATTGACGGTGATGACATGAACCCCTTTACCACTGATGGCATTGAGGTAGGAGGGCAAGGTTGCCACCAAAGTTTTTCCTTCACCAGTTTTCATTTCAGAGATTCGTCCTTGATGGAGAATGATTCCACCAATGATCTGAACTCTAAAGTGCTTCATGTTTAATACACGATAGGAAGCTTCTCTCACAGTCGCAAAAGCTTCTGGTAAAAGGTCATCTAGAGTTTCCCCTTTTTCATAACGCGCTTTAAATTCTTCAGTTTTTGCTCTTAACTCTTCATCGGTAAGCTTCTGATATGTTTCATCCAGCGCTTCCACCTGATCCACCAAGGGTAGGATTCTTTTTACTTCTCGTTCGCTATAGGTTCCAAAAACCTTATCTAACAATCCCATTTTTTCAACTCCACTTTTCGTATTTCAATTTCAGATGATATTGAAGGCATCCTCATGAAGCACTGTATAAAGTGCGAGGATCTTCTGACACAAATAACATTATAGCACTTATCCACAAGGGATATCAATATTTAGCATCAGATGCTTCTAATTCCACCTTCTTAGTGTACGATAGAAAGATTAAGTAGAGATTAACCTTTCTTTACTCTGGTATAAAGCACACCAAAAAGAACTATGACATGGACCTTTTCCTGGAATCATAAAAAAAGAGTGCTTGCGCACCCTTTTTAATCTACTTTATTCCTCTTCTCTTTCTAAAAGACCATAATTTCCGTCTTTTCTCTTATATACGACACTGGTTTCGCCTTCTTCATCTTCGAAAACATAGAAGTTATGACCCAATAGTTCCATTTGCAAGACGGCTTCTTCTTTTGACATAGGCTTCATGGAGATTTTTTTGGATCGAACAATCTTTGGACCATCCTCTTCCTCTTTCTCATCCATCTTTGTAAAAGCTGTGTCATTGAATCGAACAGAATGTTCTCCTGCTTTTCTTTCAATCTTTGTCTTGTACTTTCTTATTTGCCTTTCCAGTTTATCTTGCACCAAATCAATGGATTTATACATATCATCACTGGATTCTTCTGCTCTTAAGAGCACGTTTCCGAAGGGGATGGTCACCTCAAAGGTTTGATCCATCTTTGTCACACTCAGTGTGGCTCTTGCCTCGACAGGCTGATTAAAATACTTGTCTAATCTGCCTAATTTATTTTCCACGGCCTCCTTTAACCCATCTGTTAATGTGATGTTTCTAGCGTAAATGTAAGTCTTCATACATTTGGCCCCCTTGTTGAATTCATTATTGATGTTACTATTATTCTATAGCAAAAACGGCACTATTACAAGCTTTTTCAGTCATTTGACTAAATTTTCAATCAATTATTATTGTTATTTTTTCGTCATTTAAACTAAAATACATTCACCGATTCTAAGGTCGGTAGGAAATCTTTAGCCGTGTCTAGGTTTTCGATGATTTTGAAAATATAGGTACTTTCCTCTGCCGATAGACTCTTCTTTCTGGTGAGTATATCGATGGATTCTGGAGTGGAAACTGTACGCTCAAACCACATGATGAGAATCCCTTCTTCATTATAAAGCACCTTGGATCGATTTCTAAACAACCGATTCATACCGATGCCTTTCCAGCGAAAACTCCCTGTTTCCTCCTCTGGGTATTCAAATCCTCTCTTGATTTTCATCTTGCCGTTTCTGCGGTACTCTACTTGTTCTTTAAGCACCAGTTCTTCTCCTTTGTGCATGACTTCAAAGTCAAATGAAATGGTATCGATACTTCCTTTTTTCCACAAGGGACATCCAGAGTACTGCAAAAACCATCTGCCTTCCATTTTCTTTAGTTCTCGATCTTTCATAAGCAGAGCTCCTTCCACTTCTTTTGTCTATTGTACAGGATAAAAAGGTCCATGATTTATCCAAGTTCTTAAGTTTTTTTAAATAGTTCTTCATTATTTCGCCTTTCAAAGTATCCTTTGATATAATTAGAATCATCTTTACTAATGGATGTGTAAAAGGAGTTGAAAAAAATGGATAACGGGACATTACGCTTGGTGCTGATTATTTTATTACTAATTTTTGGCGGCGGACTCTACAGTTATGTAATTGTACGCTTCACAAAGAACAAACCGTTGGTTTTTCTTCCCACTATCCTTGGTATACTCTTATCCGTGTATTTGATTTATCAAATATACTTTGGCAATCTTGAAGGTTTTCTATCTTTGGGATATTTCCTCCTTGTGCTCATGATCCTTGCGGGGGTACTTGGTAATGCCTTAGCAGGTATCCTTTTCCTCAAAAAGCGTCCTTAGAAATTTCATGTGAAACAATACCCCAGGTATGCACTGTGTCATCGCATACCTGGGGTATTTTTTCTTTAACTATTTCGCCAAGATACTGTGAGCACCACAGTGTGCCGTGCCCCTTCTTTCATCTCTACTCCAAACCCCGTCTCTTTCAACTTAGATTGGAGGGGTTTTTTTAGATCTTCAGGAAGTTCATCCAGGGAGAAAAAGAAGACTTCTTTTTCTTTCCCTAGGAATTGAGACCGAAGGACTCTTTTTTTGATCTTTTGCAAGAGATCTTCTAACATTTCAGACTCCTCACTATAGGGTCTCATAAATACTTCAATTTTCTCCACATGAAGCTCTTCAGGAAGATCCGGCAAAAGCGCTCTTAGTTTTTGACCATCAATGATGTCTCGATACATGTGCCACTTCCTTTCCATTCTTCGTGAATATTCTCCTTGAGTTTAAGCGTCTATTTCGTTAACAATGGCAACACTTGCAGATAACCCTAGTCTAGATGCGCCATTTTCCACCATAGCCATGGCATCAGCCAATGTACGAATACCTCCAGAAGCCTTGACGCCCATTTCCGGACCAACGGTCTTTCTCATGAGGGCAATGTCTTCTGTTGTGGCGCCAGACTTGGAGAATCCTGTGGAGGTCTTCACATAATCTGCTCCTGCAGCCTTTGCCAGCTCACAAGCTTTCACTTTTTCTTCATCGGTAAGTAGACATGCTTCAATGATGACTTTGGTAAGCACACCACCTGCAGCCAAGACCACCCCACGGATGTCTTCTAGTACATAGTCATAGTCTCCATCCTTTAACTTGCCAATGTTGATGACCATGTCCACTTCTTCTGCGCCTAAGAAAACCGCTTCCTTGGTCTCAAAGCTCTTTGCTTCTGTGGTCATTTGTCCCAAAGGGAAGCCTACAACAGTACAGACTTTAGTGTCTGTTCCTTCTAGTAATTCCTTTGCTTTCACAATGTTACAAGGATTCACACATACACTGAAAAAATTATATTCTCTTGCCTCTTGGCATAGTTTGGTCAGTTCTTTTTCTGTTCCTTCTGGCTTCAAAAGGGTGTGGTCAATGTGTTTTGCTAACGTTATTTTATCCATATTATAAAGTACCTCCTAGGTCTATTTCACTCTCATTTTATCACAGAATAGCACACGAGCAATAGCCTTTTAAAATCTCCGCTTTGTTCGCCTTTTTAGTGAAAGATTGAATATTTCATGGCTTTACAGGAAACCCTTGATTCCTCAGGGATTTTCTCATATACTTTTTTTGGGTTTATGTTATAATATAGTGTAGTAATCAGAGGATAAAGGAGTTTACAAATGGGGTTTAAAGATAAATTACAAAAGTATTATGCAGACAATTACATGAAGAAATATGGCGACCGGATCACTCAAGCCTATGGCACTGTGTTGTCTATAAAGATGGAAGAGAAAAAATACTTATGGGTATTCAACGTTCTAAAAGCCACCATCATCGTGAAGCCTGATGGATCTAAAAACGTTGTGCGTAGTCAATACAAGGCTAAAAGATGGTTTAAAAAACCTGAGTTTATTCAAGTGAATCAAGGCCATGTGGTATTGATTCAAGCCTTAAAGGGGAAGAAAGGTTCTGACAATAGTGAAATTCTTGAGGTGAAAAATATTCGAAATGTCACCACGAGAAAAGACCTTTTTAGAATTGATGCACCAATGCCCAAAAGGCAAGTACAGTATAAAAGAAAATAGTCTCTTGAAGTCTGCCGCGTTTTGTTGCAGACTTCTTTTGCTCACATACAACATCAACGTTCAATAGACATGGAGGTTACATGATGAAGGATATGGTATATATCACAGGTCACAGAAACCCGGATTCGGATTCCATCTGTGCAGCTCTAGCCTATGCAGAGTTTAAAAACAAAACAGGCAACGCCGACTACGTACCTGTACGGTTGGGGGAAATCAATCGTGAGACTTATTTTATTTTGGCTTATTTTGGTGTAGAACCACCCATGTACATCGAAAATGTGCGGCTTCAAGTCAGCGATTTGGCCATTGATAAAATCGCGCCCATCTCCTCAGAAATCACCTTGAAGATGGCTTGGAACATCATGAGAATGAACAACATCAAAAGCTTGCCTGTGGTGGATGAGAATGAAACCTTAAATGGGGTCGTTTCTGTATCCAACGTTACAGAAAGTTACATGGATGTCTGGGACAACATGATCCTTGGAAAATCAAAAGTCACAGTGAACAATTTGCTCGATACTTTAACAGGACAAGTTCTGCACTTAGATAAAGACCGCAAACATTTCTATGGAAAGATCTACGCCCTTTCGGCTACCCCCGATGAAGTGCATAGAACCCTAGAAGATGGAGACATCGTCATCACAGGAAATCGTCCAGAATCTTTGGAAGCTGCAGTGGAGAAAAATGTGTCTTTAATTATTGTCACAGGTTCTGGAGAAGTGGAAGATGCCATCATTGAAAAGGCTAAGGAGAACCGCGTAACCATGCTCTCCACACCCTACGACACCTACACCACATCTAGACTAATCTCTCAAGCAGTGCCTGTGAGTTATGTCATGACCCAAGGGGATATTATTTACTTCTCTTCAGACGATTATATCGGAGACATTCGTAATACCATGGCAGAAACACGGTTTAGAAGTTATCCTGTGGTCAATGAAGAAAGTAAAGTCGTTGGGACCATTTCCCGCTACCACTTGATTTCAGGAAAAAAGAAAAAAGTCATCTTGGTGGATCATAATGAAAAAGGTCAATCCGTGGAAGGGTTAAATGAAGCAGAAATCCTAGAGATCATAGACCACCATCGCGTGGCTGATGTGGCCACCACCTCCCCTATATTCTTTAGAAATGAACCTGTGGGGAGCACGTCCACCATCGTAGCCAACATCTTTTTTGAAAATGGCATTCGCCCATCCAAAAAAACAGCGGGGCTATTAGCTGGAGCCATCATCTCTGATACACTGCTCTTCAAATCTCCCACCTCTACCACCGTGGATCGGTTGACCCTGGATCGGTTGGCTCAAATTGCAGATATCGATGTGGAAGAATTTGCCTTGGAGATGTTTAAATACGGTACATCTTTGGCAGGAAAGACCCCAGAAGAAATCTTAAAGCAAGACTTTAAAGTCTTTACCTATGACAGTACAAAGATTGGCGTCTCCCAAGTCTATACCATGGATGCAGAATCTTTGAAGAATCTTAAAGAAGACATCATCGGGGCCATGGAAGAAATGACCAAGGATCAAGGCTTTAGCTTGCAAGTACTCATCGTAACGGATATCTATAAAGAAGGCTCTGAGCTCATTGTAGTGGGCAAACAAAAGGATATTATCAACAAAGCCTTTGATGTACACATGAAGGAGAACTCCATCTATATCCCAGGAATTCTTTCAAGAAAGAAGCAGGTGATTCCACCTATTTCCTCTGTGATCAATCGCTAATTCCATTAGGTAATTCAAGAAATATATGATAAAATAAATCCATTAAAAGTAACGGAGGAATACTATGACCAATACACATGATCATCATGAAGAAGAACATAGCTGCTGTGGTGGCCATCACCACGATCACGACCATG
>DOKV01000028.1 GCA_003510765.1 Clostridiaceae bacterium
TCAATAGACGCATCACGGAGAATAGGCCAATGGTGGCATGTCCACAAAGCTCCACTTCAGATACCGGTGTGAAATAACGGAGTTTATAGTCCGCCACTTTCGAGGGCAATAAGAATGCTGTTTCTGAGAAATTCATCTTTTGTGCTAGACGCTGCATTTCTTTATCCCCTAGACCCTCGGCATCCAGTACACATGCTGCTGGGTTTCCTCCTTGACTTTCCAGGGCAAAGGAATTCACGGTGTAGACTTTTGTTTCCATGTAAATCCTCCTAGGACTTTATTTTTCTCTTTATGGCATCCAGCACAATGAGCACAATGGCCAAAAGCAAGGTGGGCACTGCCAGGGCCGCTGGAATGGTTATGATGAGATTTTCCACAAAAAAATAGATTGCTAGAATGACCATGCCCAGCATGGTCACAGGCCGAATTTTTTTCATCTATAAGAAACCTCCCGGATCATTCTTCCTTCAGTTTATCACAAACAAATCACCTTAACCAAGGCATTACCTCAAAAAGAAAGAGCGTAGAGTGAGCTCCACGCATCTTTTCTTAGTCTTCTAAATTCATGTCCATGAGAAAATTTTTCAGCTTCAACGCTTCTTCCTTCGTGAAAGTGAGACCTTTGGCCATTTTTTCATGGCTGGGATCCCATTCTCGTATATCAATCTTTGCAGGTCGATCATTCCAACTCACCAGATTGATTTCCTTTGTCCACCCCTTGGGGGATGTGGAGAGTTCTCCAATTTTTTCAATGATTTCAAACTTAATTTCCGCCATATTCGACACCTTCCTTCTCTTTATGACTATAGTATAGGAAAATCCAGTTTTTTTATACCACTTTCTACAACTAATTGGCATCTAAAAAAGTTCCATTGAAAAACCATTAATACATTCATAATTATTTCTGGTTATACCTAAGTTCAAGAATCAATTGCACAACAATTCCTCTTGTTCATTATGTTTTCATTATTATTTTACTCATAATAAGGGTTTCTAACAAATTGTGATGCTCTCTTCATAACTTCCTTACATCTTCGACTTATAATGAAGCCTGTAATGAATTTGTAACATATCGAACGCAAGGAGAACACAATGAAGAAAATCCGTATAAAAGTCATTGCAGCACTGATTGCTGGATCTACCATCTTTAGCATGAGCACTCCTGTTATGGCAAACCCTACATCTGAAGAATTAGAGACCAGTGTTGCTACGCAACAAGAAGAATATAGAGAAATTGAAGAAAAAATCAATAGTCTACATTTTGAGATTGATGAAATCTTAGATGAAATCACCACCATTATGGTTCGTATTGAAGAAACCGATGAGAAAATCTTAGCAGTAGAAACAAAAAAAGCGGAAACCCAAAACACCATCTACGATACCCAAGTAGAACTGGATCAAAAGACTGAAGAATATGGTCAACGACTGCGAGCCATGTATAAGCAAGGAAACTCTGGGATGATTTCGGCCATCATCGGTTCAGAAAGCATTGCAGATTTCATTGCTCGTGCAGAAGCCATCATTAAGTTTGCAAAAATTGACCGTCAACTTTTAGATGAAATTGAAACCATTAGAATACGATTAGAAGAAGAAAAAAACGCTTTAGAGGCAGATATTCTTCAACTAGAAACCTTAAATGCGGAAAATGCTGTGGATATGGCAGCTGCTGAAGTAAAGAAAGAAGAAGCAGACGTGAAACTCATGGCCTTAGAAGAGGAAGAGCGTAAAATCATTGGGGATCTTGGCGCTCTAGAAACCATGATGATTACAGTTGGAAAAGCCATCATCAATGATAGCAGTAGTTCTGATGACCAAATCAACGCAGCCATCACCGAGCTGAGAAATGTCCGTTCAAAGATTATCACCGACACAGCAGATGCTGAAGTGGTGAAGTATATTGAAAAAGGGAAATCCATTCTGAATGAAAGAAGACTAGATAGAGAACGTGTCGCGCAAAGACCCAGCAGCAATAGCCCAAGTAGCTCCACTGCACCTTCTGTGTCCTCCAGTGCAGTGGTCAACAAAGCCTACCAATACCTTGGTATTCGCTATGTTTGGGGTGGTTCTACCCCCAATGGATTTGACTGTTCTGGACTTACGCAATATGTCTATCGTTCACAAGGTGTAAACATTCCTAGAGTAGCCAGTGCGCAAGCTAACGTTGGTAGTTATGTAAGCATCGCCAATGCACAAGCAGGAGACCTCCTTTATTTTGGGAACTCTTCCATTACCCATGTGGGCATTTATATTGGCAACAACAAGATGATTCATGCTCCAAGACCTGGTAAAAATGTAGAGATCGTAGATATCTCCTGGCATGTTCGAAATTACCGAATTGTTGGTGCTCGAAGAATCTAGACTTATCAAAATATAACGCAAGAATGAAAACCGTACCTCTTTAGATTCTGTAAGATCTAAAGAGATGCGGTTTTTTGCGGTTTCGAGGAATCTCTTCCCCATTATTTTGGCTCTACATTTAGACTATAGGAAGATCTTTAATAGCAAAGGAATGATCACTGCCGTCAACAATCCAGCTACCCCAATGGAGAGGCCACTCATACCTCCTGAAATTTCTCCCTCTTCCATGGCTTTTGCTGTGCCTAGGGCATGGGAAGTAGTTCCGTAAGCCACCCCAATGGCCACAGGATCTTTGATGGAAAAGAGCTTGATACATAAAGGACCAAACATGACTCCTGTGAGGCCTGAGAGAATGATTGCTGCCACGGTGATTTCTCGAATCCCTCCAATGCCCATGGATAGTTCCATGCCTATGGGCGTGGTCACTGATTTTGGTAACAAAGACAAAAAGAACGTTTCAGATAAGAGACCCATCTGTAAAAAAATGTACAACATGAAAAAATTCACCAAAGCACCCACCACCACACCGAGGACAATGGGGAGGAGATTTTTCTTTAATAATGCCACATTTTTATATAATGGCACCGCCAGTACCACCGTGGCAGGGACAATGAGAAATGAAATCATGTCTCCTCCCTTGGCGTATTGTTCGTAGGATAAGCCTGGCACTTGTAAAAGAAGCATAATGAGTATAATACTCATTAATAAGGGGTTAACGATCTT
>DOKV01000004.1 GCA_003510765.1 Clostridiaceae bacterium
GGGCAACAAGAAAGTGGCCTACATTGGCCTGAAGAAGGATCGTACCAATGCGGTATCCAGGCGTTATAATGGCTATGAAAAGGCCATCAAAGATGCGGGCATGGAAGTGGACCCAGGGCTGGTGTACTTTGGGGAATTAAAGCCTGCCGATGGCTACAATGGCATCAATGTGATTTTAGAAAATCATGACATTGACGCGGTGTTCTGTGCCTCTGATGAAGCGGCCATGGGGGCCATCAATGCCTTAAGAGACAAGGGGTTAAACTGTCCAGAGGATGTGGATGTCATGGGCTTTAACGATGTCAATATGGCAGCGGTATTCTATCCAAAGCTTACCACCATTGCCCAACCTATGTATGACATGGGCTCTGTGGGGATGAGAATGCTCATTAAGGCTGTGAACAACAAGCCTTTGGAAGACAATCAGTACGTGCTTCAGTATTACTTAGTAGAAAGAGATTCTGTAAAGAAGTAAGGAGGCGCTATGGCTTACAAATACAACATGGATGAACTCCATGACATGACCATAAAGACCTTAGAAAGACGAGGCGTCACCTTGGGTGACATTGCAGACATTGTGATGATCCTTCAGGAAAAATACTATGAAGGGCTCACCAAAGAGTTTTGCGTGGAAAATCTCGTGGCTGTTTTAAGGAAAAGAGAAATCATTCATGCGGTGCTCACAGGCATCGCCTTGGATGAAATTGCGGAGAATAAACTGTTGCCAGAGCCTCTGCAAGAGATCATCGAAAGTGATGAAGGGCTCTATGGCATTGATGAAATCCTTCCTTTGTCCATTGTCAATGTCTATGGCAGTATTGGACTCACAAACTTTGGCTATTTAGACAAGGAGAAAATTGGCATCATCAAGAAGCTGGATGAAGAAAAGCGTGGCATCCATGTGAATACCTTTTTGGATGACATTGTGGCAGCGCTAGCAGCGGCTGCGGCCAGTAGAATTGCCCATTCAGACCGATCTTAAAGAGACATAAGAAGAGACTTTTGAAGAAAGATCCACAGAACAGCGGACATGGCTGTGGATCTTTCTTCTTTTTGTGTGTATAGTTTTTTTAAAATCTGTGCTACTTTTGGCATAATCTTCATTCCCTTTCTAAGGAAAAAGTTGTATCATAATGGGTATGCCTAGGGCTTCGGAGAAAATCTTTAGCTACTGACAGAAGAAGTATAGCGGCGCTTTGTAGAAAGAGCGCTAAGGAGGAATATATTGTGGGCGATCGCGCAAAATTAATGAGAGAAGAGAAGATTTTCAAACTGTTTTTAAGGTTCTCCATTCCGGCCATTTTAGGAATGGTGGTCCAGTCTCTGTACAACATTGTAGACCGAATTTTCATCGGAAACATCCCAGAGGTGGGTGGTCAAGCCATCAGTGGGGTGGGGGTTGTGCTCCCCATCACCTTCATCATCATGGGTTTTGGGATGCTTTTTGGCATTGGTTCTGGAGCGAACATCTCCATCAAACTGGGCCAGAATGATAAAGAAGGAGCCGAGAAGATTTTTGGTGCGGGCTTTTTCATGTTGGTGGTCACAGGAATTCTCATCACGGTCTTTGGCCTTTTGTTTTTACCCCAAATCATCAATCTGTATGGAGCTGATGATACCATTCGTGGCTATGCGACGGATTATTTTAGAATCATCCTCTATGGCAATATTTTCAACACCATTGCCTTTGGCTTAAACAACATCATCCGGGCAGAAGGGAATGCCAAGGTAGCCATGTTCACCATGCTCATTGGAGCCATCACCAACACTATTTTAGACCCCATCCTCATCTATGGGTTTAATATGGGCGTCTCTGGCGCAGCTTGGGCCACCATCATCGCCCAGACTTTGAGCTTTCTATGGACCATGCACTACTTCTTGTCTGGCAAAAGCATGCTGAAGCTTCGTAAGGACACGGTGCGCTACAGCCAGGAGCTGGTGCTTAAAATCATGTCCATTGGATCTTCTCCCTTTGCCATGCAAGTGGCGGGAAGCCTCATTGGGATCATCTTAAATCAAAGTCTCCTAAAGCATGGGGGATCCTTAGCCATTGGGGCTTACGCCGCCATAAACTCCGTGGTTACCCTCTTCTTCATGCCCATCTTTGGCATGAATCAAGGGCTACAACCCATCATTGGGTTTAACTACGGGGCAAAAAACTATCAACGGGTAAAAGATGCCTTGAAGGTGGGCCTCATTTCTGCCACGGTGGTATGCACCCTGGGCTTTCTCTTTGTGCAGCTCTTCCCAGAGGTGTTCATCAACTTCATCACCAAAGACCCAGAAATTCGAGAAATGGGCGTCACAGGGATGAAGCGCTTCATGCTCATGATGCCCGTCATCGGCATGCAGATCATCAGTGCAAACTTTTTCCAAGCCATTGGACAGGCGAAAAAAGCCTTCATCTTGTCCATGCTCCGGCAAGTGCTGTTCTTGATTCCTTTGCTCCTGATTTTGCCAAACATTTATGGGCTCATGGGGATTTGGAGTGCGGTGCCCATTGCGGATACGGCCTCCACGGTGACCACCCTTGTGGTGCTGTTCCATCAAATTAAACTCCTTAATGAAGAGTCTCTAAAGCTCAAAGAAGAGCGTTTAGACAACATCGAGCATCGGGTGGAAGAAAGACTGGGCAAAGAGATCTAGCGCCAGGAGAAAGCCAGGAGGGCATAACCAGGTGCTGTGAGGTTAAATTTACAGTACCATAACGAGTCCTTTACATACCAGTATACCTAAAGAAAGAAGCACGGAACCTACCATGTGGTTTCGTGCTTCTTTCTTTTATGGAGGACTATTCCAGGGAGCTTTTTGTAACGCCCTGTGAGGCATAGATCTTTTTAGCCTTCAAATTGGGCGTTGTAGAGCTTCTCATAGAAGCCTTTTTTCTTTAAGAGGGTTTCGTGATTGCCCGTTTCCACAATGTCCCCTTCGTTCATCACAAGGATCACATCAGCATTTTTGATGGTGGAAAGTCTATGGGCAATGATGAAGCTGGTTCTGCCCTTCATGAGCTTTTCCATGCTTTCTTGGATGAGCACTTCTGTACGGGTATCCACAGAGCTGGTGGCTTCATCTAGAATCAAGATGGCGGGGTCTTTTAAGAACACCCGAGCAATGGTTAAGAGCTGTTTTTGCCCTTGACTGATGTTGGTGGCTTCTTCATTGATTTCCATATCATAGCCATTGGGGAGGGTTTTGACAAAGTGATGCACATAAGAGGCTTTGGAGGCATTGAGCACCTCTTCATCCGTGGCAGAAAGTCTACCGTAGCGTAGATTCTCCATGATGGATCCAGAAAAGAGCCAGGTGTCTTGAAGCACCATCCCCATGGATCCGCGAAGATCCCTGGTGCGTAGGGTGCTGATGTCTTGTCCATCCACGAGGATGGCGCCTTCTTGGAGTTCGTAGTAGCGCATGAGGAGCTTCACCAAGGTGGTTTTCCCAGCGCCGGTGGGACCTACAATGGCCACTCGTTGACCAGGTTCCACTGCTAAGGAAAAGTTCTTGATGATGAGCTGATCTTCTGTGTACCCAAACTTCACCCCTTGAAAGGATACATGTCCTTTCACAGCGTCTTTGTCTAATGCCACAGTGCCATCGGCGGGAAGCTCTTCTTCTTCTAAGAAGTCAAAGATTCGCTCGGAGGCAGCCACGGTGGACTGCAACACATTAGATACTTGAGCCACTTGGGCAATGGGTTGCGTGAACCGTCGGATATATTGGATAAAGGCCAAGATTTCGCCCACGGTGATGGCCCTGATGATGGCCAGATATCCGCCCAAGATGGACACCAAGACGTAGCCTAGGTTGCCTACAAATTGCATCACCGGTTGCGTCAGTCCTGAGAAGAACTGGGATTTCCAAGCAGAACCCATGAGGTCTTCGTTGATGACGGTGAATTCCTCTGTGGCTTTTTCTTCTCGGTTAAAGGCTTTCATGATGATATGGCCAGAAAAAGCTTCTTCCACGTAGCCATTGGCTTTGCCCAGGTATTCTTGCTGGGATTTAAAAAACCGTTGGCTTTTTTTGATGATGAACACCATGAGGCCCATGCTCAAGGGGAGAATCAGTAGGGCAATGAAGGTCATGGGCACTGAGATGGACAGCATCATAAAGAGAATACCGATGATGGTGGTCACCGCGGTGACAATTTGCGATAGGGACTGATTAAGGCTTTGGGATACGGTGTCCACATCATTGGACATACGACTCAAGACATCGCCATGGCTGGTTTTATCAAAGTACTTCAGTGGCAGCGCGTTGATCTTTTTGGCGATGTCTTCCCGGAGGGTATAGGACACCTTTTGGGCAATGCCAGAGACCATGTACCCTTGGATGAAGCCCAAGAGGCTGGAGATGGCATAAAGGGCTAGGAGAAGGAGCAGGGTTCGCTGAATATACAAAAAGTCAATGCCTGGGCCTGTGCCAGCGATTTTCTCTAGCAGTCCCTCAAAGACCTTGGTGGTGACGTTGCCAAGGATTCTAGGCCCTGTGATGGCAAAAATGGTACTGCCCACAGCGAAGATAAACACGAAGATCAGGGGCAAGAGGTAAGGTCTTAAGAAGCTGCGAAGCTTTCTAAAAGTGTCTTTGAAATTTTTGGGTTTGTCTACCATGGCGGCCATGCCAGGACCAAATCGTGGCCCGGCTGATGGCTTTAGGGGTTGTTTTTTTCGATCTTCACTCATGCGCCAAGCTCCTCCTCTGTTAGTTGTGATGCTGCTATTTCTTGGTAGACGCCACAGGTCTTCATGAGATGCTCATGGGTCCCCTGGCCCACCACTTGGCCTTCATCCAAGACGATGAT
>DOKV01000168.1 GCA_003510765.1 Clostridiaceae bacterium
CTGCCATCTTTAAGTTTTTCTTCATAAAAATGAGAAGTAGAACCAAATAGCAGCTTCATCATCAAGGACCCCGTAAGGGATTCTTTCATGAGGTTGTTATTTTCAGGAAGCACCTTAATACCATAGATGTAATTGGGTACTTGAAGCCCCATTTCTAGGGTAGAGGTGGCCTTCAAGGCTTCTTTGGGTTCTACGTAAGCCTTCTTCACAAGGTTTAGCGGCGCACCTGCAGGGACCCTTTTGCGCACTTCTTCTTGAACCATCTCAAAGTCTACATCCCCCACCACAACCAGCATCATATTTCTAGGATTGTAGAAGGCATCGTAACACTCTTGTAGGTCTTTGGCAGTCAACGCATAAATAGACTCCACGGTCCCTGCAATATCTTCACGTACGGGATGCACATGGTACAAGGATTTTAACGCTTCAATATAGCCTCTAAACCCTGGATGATCTTCATACATTTTGATTTCTTCAGCGATGATTCCTTTCTCCTTCTCCACATTCTCTTCAGTCAAGTGGGGAGTAAAAACCATATCCAGCAGAAGACTGAAGCTTTCTTGAAAGGCATCGGTGCTGCTAAAATAGTACGACGTTTGATGATTGTTGGTAAAGGCATTCACCGATGCACCGAGCTCAGTGAAACGTTGAAAGACATTTTCACCTCCAGGCATTTCAAAAACTTTATGTTCTAAAAAGTGGGCAATGCCCTCTGGATATTTCTTATACGTTTCTCCACCATCTATGGAAAAAGCCACATCTTTACTGCCGAAATCCGTAGTTAAAATGGCGTAAGACTTTGTAAATCCCTTTTTGGGAATATAGTAGATTTTTAGGGTTTGGATCTCTGTTTCATGGATTTTTTCATCGATGAAAGCCAATTCTCTAGTCGTTGTCATTTTGCACCTCTCCTTGAAGATAGTGGCCCGCAATATACTCGATGCCACCAGCTACCGCTATGATTTCTTCTTTCGTGACACCATCGATGCCCTTCATCACATCCTCCACCGTATAGGAAATCCCAAACACTCTTAAAGCCGTTAAATAGCTGCTCATGCTAAACATAGAATCTTCCATGGATCGCAAAGAACTTTTTATTTTCGTTCTTGCTGCTGAGACTTCTTGGTCGGTGAAGATGCCTTGACGCATCTTTTGAAGCTCCTCATCGATGAGGTTTTTGACTTTCTCAAAATTCCTATAATCGACCCCTGCCCCAATGGTCATGACGCCAGAGAATTTGTCAAAGGTAGAGTAAATGGAATAAGCCAGGGAATGCTTCTCTCGCACCTCATTAAAGAGCTTGGAATGCGCACCGCCACCAAAGATGGAATTGAAAAGCACCAGGGCAAAGTAATTGTCTTGAAACACACTGGCATTGGCATTATAGAGCAAGGACATCTTTCCTTGTTGGACTTTCATGGTTTCATACACTTCGCCAGCTGCTCTATTATAACTTCTTTCTCCAAGGCTTTTCAGTGCTTCCTCTTGCTCCCCCTCATTTAGGATGGCCAAGGTTGACAGCTTCTCTTGTACCTTTTCCTCCTTGGTGATGTTTCCTGAAGCATAGCAAAAAGCTGGCTTTTTCTTTAAGGCTTCCCAAAGCTCTATCAAGACATCTTTTGTCAGCCCCTCTAAGTCTTTGATGTATCCATACTCAGGGTGCCTTACAGAGTCCATGAGGCCCATTTCCATGACTCGACCCATGGAATAGTGCCCTTTATCATCATATACAGATTCCACATACATTCTGTGGTTCTCCAGCTCTTGGGCGAGGATGTCCTCATCAAAATCGTCTTCTATAAAGGCTGGTGCATAAATGATCTCATTGAGAAAGGCAATGGCCTTGTCCCAAAGGTCTTCTTTGTATAAGGTAAACCGATTGTCTAGAAAGCCTATATAGAATATCACAAAGAGCTTTTCCCCTACTTTATTCAGGGCAATATCAAATACTGCACCATAAAGATCTTGTAAATATCTTGAGATCTCCGATGAGCTCCCGTAGTTTTTAGTCCCTCTTTTCATCAGTTGAGCGAGGACATTATATCCTGTGATGTTTTCAGATAGGCTCACAGGCACCACCAAACTGATGGCATTGTTCTTAAATTTTGTAGTTTTGATCACACCAATATTTTGCATTCTTCCTCCATAACAACGGGTTTTTATTCTTTCACGAAAA
Source organism: Clostridiaceae bacterium (assembly GCA_003510765.1). Taxonomy (GTDB): domain Bacteria; phylum Bacillota; class Clostridia; order Clostridiales; family Clostridiaceae; genus Proteiniclasticum. The sequence goes on from DOKV01000168.1 coordinate 2,177, forward strand.
CAGTTGCATACAACATAGTATCACATTTCAGCCTGAAAATCTTCTTAAAACAAGGAAAAGACCCTCCTTGGAGAGTCTTTCATGATTCATTTCAATCTTTCACTAAAGCTTTGTATCATCCACAGAATCAAGATACCCTTTGATTTCAGGTAAAATTCCGGGAATGGTCTCAGGAAGGAAAGGATTCTTTAACCCCGCCAGCTCCACCAATTCTAAGAAAGGCTTGCTACCACCTTCTTTACATAGGGCCACATAATCTTGCCATGCCTTGTCCCCTTCTTTTCTACTTCTCATGAAGTACTGAAGGGCACAGATTTGGGCCAGTGTGTAGTCGATGTAATAGAAAGGCGCAGTGAAAATATGAAGCTGTTTAAAGAAGAATCCACCACGGTTATACAGATCGTTGTCTTCATAATCCTTTAAAGGAAGATATTTCTTCTCAATGTCTCTCCATGCACGCTTTCTTTCCGCAGGTGTCGCTTCTGGATGCTCATAGACAAAGTGTTGGAATTCATCCACGGTGACGCCATAGGGTAAAAACAGCAGTGTACTTTGAAGATGGGAGAACTTATATTTCTCTGTATCTTCTTGGAAGAACAGTTCCATCCATGGCCAGGTGAAAAACTCCATGGACATGGAATGAATCTCACAGGCTTCATAGGTGGGGAAGCTATATTCTGGCACTTCGTAATGTCTAGAAGAATACACTTGGAATGCATGCCCCGCTTCATGGGTCAATACATCGATGTCGCCAGAAGTGCCATTAAAGTTGGAGAAGATAAAGGGAGCTTTATGATCTGCGATATAGGTGCAGTACCCTCCTGCTTGCTTTCCTTTCTTGGTGACCAAGTCTAGCAACTCTCTATCCGTCATAAAATCAAAGAACTCTTTGGTTTCCGGTGAAAGCTCACTATACATCTTCTTGCCATTGTCAATGATCCACTCAGGGCTACCCTTAGGTGTTGCATTGCCTGTTAAAAACTCAATGGCTTCATCGTAATATTTTAAGCTATCTAACCCCAGTCTATTGGCTTGACGAAGACGAAGCTCTTTCACCAATGGCACGATGTGTGTCAAAATGGCTTCTCGATAGCCTTTGACTTCTTCAGGGCCATACTCGGTTCTTAATAGACTGTCGTAGGCCATCTTCACGTAATTGTCATAGCCCAACTTCTTGGCCATCTTATGACGAACTTTTACCAGCTGATCATAAATTCGATCAAAGGCTTCTTCATGCTGTGCAAAGAACCCTGAATAGGCTTCATAAGCTGCTTTTCT
>DOKV01000131.1 GCA_003510765.1 Clostridiaceae bacterium
TGTATTCTTTCTCTATTATACGGGAAGAACTTTGGGAATGAAACAGCTAGCACAAACTCGCAAACGATATCATGAAGAAGAAAAGACATTCTTTTAAAGATAAAAAATAGGGGTTCCTCTAGGGTTTTATTAGTAAACCATTACATAATCAGGGGAAGTTGTGAAAGGTTCATAATTCGTGTGCTTACAACGGGTTTTCAATATACAAATGCCCAATCCGTTGCTATGATAAAATCGTATGAACATGAAGTAGGATATTTAAAAATCGGGGGGTAGAAATGAAAAGTACGTACTTAAAAGACCAAGACAATGAAATCTTTACACTCATTGAAAAAGAGGAAGAAAGACAAGAATTTAATATTGAGCTCATCGCTTCAGAGAACTTCACGTCTAAAGCAGTGATGGAAGCTATGGGTACAGCACTAACCAACAAGTATGCGGAAGGGTATCCCAATAAGCGCTACTATGGTGGTTGTCACGTGGTTGATGAAATTGAGACTATAGCCATTGAGAGAATGAAAACACTCTTTGGAGCGGATCATGCCAATGTTCAGCCTCATTCTGGAAGCCAAGCCAATATGGCAGTCTACATGGCGGTATTAGCCCCTGGAGATAAGATCCTAGGGATGGACTTGTCTCATGGTGGACACTTAACCCATGGTAGTCCAGTGAACTTCTCTGGAAAGCTGTATTCTTTTGTGTCCTATGGTGTAGACCGTAAAACAGAAACCATTGATTATGAGGCTCTAAGAGATATGGCCATACAAGAACAGCCCAAGATGATTGTGGCAGGCGCATCTGCTTACCCAAGAGCCATTGATTTTGAAAAGATTGAAAAGATTGCGAGAGAAGTGGGGGCATACTTCATGGTGGATATGGCCCATATTGCAGGGCTCATCGCTTCTGGGCATCACATGAATCCAGTGCCTTATGCAGACTTTGTCACCACTACCACTCACAAGACACTAAGAGGTCCAAGGGGAGGCGCAATTCTTTGTAAAGAAGAGTTTGCCAAAGCTGTGGACAAATCCGTCTTCCCAGGGATGCAAGGAGGTCCTTTGGAGCACGTCATTGCAGCCAAGGCAGTATGCTTTAAGGAAGCTATGACCGAGGACTTTAAAGCCTATATGGATCAAGTACTCAAAAACACCAAGACTTTGGCAGAAGAGCTTACGAGTAGAGGCTTCAGACTTGTCTCTGGAGGCACGGATAATCATTTGGTGCTGGTGGACCTAAACAACAAAGATATCACTGGGAAGGACGCTGAGAAGCTCTTAGACACCATAGGAATCACCACCAACAAAAATACCATTCCTTTCGAAACCAGAAGTCCTTTCGTCACTTCCGGTTTAAGAATGGGCTGTGCTGCGGTGACCACCCGTGGTTTTAAGGAAGAAGAGATTCGCCAAATGGTTGACTTCATCGACTATGCCATCAGCCATCGGGAAGAAGATCTCAGTGCTCTGCGCAAAAAAGTAGCAGACCTTTGTAAAAAGCATCCACTGTACTAAATTCTTGACAAATTAAATTGCATACGAGCAAAAAGCCTGAAATCCTTGTGTTTTGGGCTTTTTCACTTTTGTAACGAAGAAGTTTTTCCGAAGAAATGCTTTTCTGATGTTGACGAACCCCAGCGAAGGGGTTAAAATGGAAAACAGGTAATATCAGATAAAAATGCTCAGAATTGAAGGAGAGTTAGAATGTCAGAAATGTTAAGAATAACTGGTCTTAAAAGCCAAGTTAACGAAAAAGAAATCCTAAAAGGTCTTGACCTAGTCGTCAACAAGGGAGAAGTACATGTGATCATGGGACCCAATGGCGCTGGTAAATCAACCCTAGCAAATGTCATCATGGGAAGTCCTAAGTATGAAGTGACTGAAGGAAACATCCTCTTTGAGAATGAGGACATCACCGAAGACGCCGTGGATGAAAGAGCCAAGAAGGGAATCTTCTTATCTTTCCAAGCCCCTCAAGAAATCCCTGGAATTACCGTAGAGAACTTTTTGCGGGCCGCTAAATCCCAGATTACTGGGGAAAATGTCAAGGCTATTCAGTTTAAGAAAGAACTCAAAGAAAAGATGAATGAATTAGACATCGATCGTTCCTATGCTGAGAGATATCTCAATATGGGATATTCCGGTGGAGAAAAGAAGAAGAATGAGATTCTTCAGATGAGAATTTTAAACCCTAAGCTGGCCATCTTAGATGAAACAGATTCAGGTCTAGACGTGGATGCTGTAAAGATTGTGTCCAAGGGTGTCATAGATTTTAAGAGTGCAGACAATGCCATTGTCATCATTACACATCACAACAATATTCTGGATTACCTAAAGCCCGATGTGGTTCACGTTATGGTAGATGGAAAGATCGTAGAGACTGGAGATATGTCCCTGGCACAAGAAATCAACAAAAATGGATATATCAAGTACAGGGAAGCGAAAGGTGAAACAGAATGGAAAAAAGAAATAAAACTTATATAGAGGATTTAGACAGAGGCGTATACGACATTAAGAATGAATTTAATTACGACTATAAGTCTCAATCTGGACTCACAGAAGACATCATTCGTGAGATTTCTGCAAAGAAAAATGAACCAGAATGGATGCTGAATTATAGATTAGAATCTTTAAAAATTTATCATCAGCTAGATGTACCTACATGGGCACCGGATATTTCTGATTTAGACATCGATAATATCGTGACCTATGTGAAACCAAAGACCAACTTAAACAACTCTTGGGAAGATGTCCCTCAGGACATTAAGGACACCTTTGAGCGTCTGGGGATTCCAGAAGCAGAAAGAAAGTCTTTGGCAGGTGTTGGCGCTCAGTATGACTCTGAAGTGGTTTATCACTCCATCAAAGAAGAATTGGTGAAGCAAGGGGTGGTGTACACAGACATCGAAACAGCGTTGAAAGAATATGAGCCCATCGTAAAGGAATACTTCATGAAGCTCATTCCCAATACAGACCATAAGTTTGCAGCCCTTCATGGCGCAGTGTGGTCTGGTGGATCCTTTGTGTATGTACCAGAAGGGGTGAAGCTTGATATCCCGTTGCAGTCTTACTTTAGACTCAATGCACCAGGGGCAGGTCAGTTTGAACATACCCTGATCATCGTGGAAAAGGGTGCTTATTGCCACTTCATCGAAGGATGTTCTGCACCAAAGTACTCCGTGAACAATCTTCATGCGGGTGCCGTGGAGCTTTACGTAAAAGAAGGCGCTACCTTAAGATACTCTACCATTGAGAACTGGTCTAAGAATATGTATAATTTGAACACCAAGAGATCTGTGGTGGACAAAGATGGTACCATTGAATGGGTTTCTGGGTCCTTTGGATCCAAGGTGTCCATGCTGTATCCCATGAGTATTCTTCGTGGCGAAAGAGCCCGGGCAGAATTCACAGGGGTAACTTTTGCAGGAAAAGGACAACTTCTGGATACCGGGTCTAAGGTGGTTCATGCAGCACCTTATACCACATCCACCGTAAATTCCAAGTCCATTTCAAAATCTGGTGGCCAAGCCATCTATAGAGGACTATTACGTATTGCCCCCAATGCCCATGGGTCCAAGTCCACTGTAACTTGTGAATCACTCATGCTGGATAGTGAATCTCGATCAGATACCATTCCAGTCATTGACATCGGCAACGATGATGTGGATCTAGGCCATGAAGCAAAAATTGGTAGAATCTCAGAGGAAGCCATTTTCTATCTCATGACTCGGGGGATTTCTGAAGAAGAAGCCAAGGCCATGATTGTACGTGGATTCGTTGAGCCTATTTCCAAGGAACTTCCTTTGGAATATGCTGTAGAGATGAACAATTTGATCACGCTAGAACTTGAAGGAACCATAGGATAGAGGTGGAATGATGAGCGCAATGAAAGAAACTTTTAACGTCTTACCCAGGCTGTCTTTCAGATGGGTAAAGGCCAATGAGCTGCTTCTAAATTCCATGGAAGTGGCCTTAGATAAGACATACAAGACCCATGAACTACAAGGAGAAGGCTATCAAGCTCTTCAGAAAGAAGATCTGCCCTTATCTTCAGAGTTTAAGGGTGTCAATGAACAGATGGTAGCCATGGCTGAAGAGCATCATAATACAGGGCTCTATATCCATGTGGGAGAAAATGAGGAAAAAGAAATCCATGTGACCCATGTGCTAGATGCTCACAATAGTGTTCTTATTGAAAAGAATGTCATCGTATTGGAAAAGGGTGCCAAGATGAATCTCATCATGGATTATTCTTCCGATGAGACTGAAACCTTCTCCAACATTTTAAACAAGATCAAAGTGTCAGAAGGGGCAGAGCTGAACCTCATTAAGATTCAGCGCCTAAATTCGTTCTCAAGACATTTAGAATCTAGATTTTCCACCGTGGAGGCAGCTGGAAAGGTCAATTATATTTCCGTGGAGCTGGGTGGCAAAGAAGCTGTGGTGAACTATATGACAGACCTGAAGGGTGATGAATCCGAAGGTCATGTGAAGAGTGTGTACCTAGGCTTTGGAGAAAGAGTCATCGACCTTTCCCATCACATGAATCATTTTGGTAAGAGAACCAATTCGGACATGATCTTTAAGGGCGCCTTGAAGGACAAATCCAAGAAAGCCTTTAGAGGAACCTTAGACTTTAAGAACGGGTCAACCCATTCTGAAGGAAATGAAGAAGAATTTACCATCCTATTAAGCCCCAAGGTGAAATCCTACGCCATTCCTCTCTTACTATGTAGAGAAGATGACGTCATTGGGAATCACGCAGCATCCAATGGACAAATTGATGAAGAAAAGTTATTCTATATTATGTCTAGAGGTATGAGTGAATCGGAAGCCAAGAAGATTATTATTGAGTCTCACATTAGACCCATCATTGATCTTATTCCGGTGGAGTCCATCAAGGACATCATTCTCGCCGCGGTAGAAAAAGAATTGACAGGTGAGTAAATTGAAAAATTATAGAGAAGATTTCCCCATCCTGGATCTCCATGTGAAAGGAAAGAAAATCATCTATTTAGACAGTGCAGCCACTTCTCAAAGACCCCTGGCGGTTTTAGAGGCGGTAGAGAAATATGTACAAGAGGAGAATGGGAATCCCCACCGGGGTTCCCATACCTTGAGTTTACGAGCCACAGAGGCTTTTGATGCCGCTAGGTTAAAGGTTCAAAAGTTCATTGGGGCAAAGTCCACCAAGGAAATCATCTTTACCAAAAATGCCACGGAGGCCATAAACCTCGTGGCTTACAGTTATGCACTGGATTATTTAACCAAAGAAGATCAGATTGTCATCACCATTGCAGAGCATCATGCAAACCTTGTGACCTGGCAACAGATCGCTAGAAAAACCGGTGCCAAGCTGGTCTATATGTATGTGGATGACCAGGGAAGACTCCCTTTAAAAGAGCTGGAAAAAATTAATGAGAGAACAAAGCTTGTGGCTTGTACCCATATGTCTAATGTACTTGGCAGCATATTTCCAGTGTCTGAAGTCATCAAAAAAGCCCATGAAGTAGGGGCTAAGGTACTCATTGATGGCGCTCAAGCAGTACCTCATATGCCTGTGAACGTGGACGAGATGGATTGTGACTTCTACGTATTTTCAGGACATAAGATGTACAGCCTCATGGGTGTGGGTGTACTCTACGGGAAAGAAGAAATTCTTGAGAAGATGCAGCCATTCTTATATGGGGGAGACATGATCGAATATGTTTATGAACAAGAAACCTCTTTCAATGAGCTGCCTTATAAGTTTGAAGCAGGTACCCAAGGGGTGGAAAGTATTGTGTCCTTGGGCGCAGCCATAGATTACCTTCATCAAGTGGGTTTTCAAAACATCCATGAACGGGAGATGGCGCTTACAAAGTATGCTTTAGAGGAGCTCTCAAAGCTTTCATACATCCATATTGTAGGGCCTACAGATCTCACAAATCGTGGAGCGGTGATCAGTTTCACCGTGGAAGGGGTACATCCCCATGATGTGTCTATGATTTTAGACCATTATGGCGTGGGTGTTCGTGCAGGACATCACTGTGCACAACCGCTTTTACGATATTTAGATGTTCACGCATGTTCTAGAGCAAGCTTTGCTTTCTATAACACCAAAGAAGAAGTGGATGCCTTGGTGAAAAACCTAGATGAAGTCAGGAGGGTCATGGGCTATGGAACTAAGTAGTTTGTATACGCAAGTGATTTTGGATCACAACAAAGAGACGAAAAATAGACGGGAGATTCTTGGGCACACCCATAAAGAGCGTGGCCATAATCCCAGCTGTGGAGATGACATCACCATTGAAGCCAAAATTGAAGATGGTATCATCAAAGACTTGGCCTACCATGGCCATGGATGCTCCATCAGTCAAGCTTCTGCGTCTATGATGACAGATCTTTTAACAGGAAAGACCGTGGAAGAAGCCTTGGCGTTGGTGGAAATCTTTTTATCTATGATCAAAAGAGAAATTGATGACATAGACTATTTAGAAGAGGTGCTAGATGAAGCCTCCATTCTACAAGGGATTTCCAATTTACCGGCGCGTGTAAAATGTGCAGTACTTGCATGGCACACGCTGAAAGAAGCCATCGCGAAAAATCAGTAAAGAGGTGCCAGCCCCAAAGGGGCTGGCATTTTTCAGTGGCTTTGAAAAGGGTTTGTGAAAAACCTCAACAATTGTAGATATTTTATTAAATATAGTAAATTTTATGCAATTGATTGGGAGATGGGGTATAATGGGGATAGAATTGAAAAAGTGGAGGTCATTTTATGGCAGTAGAATTTATTCGTTATTTAGACAAGAGTATAAAGTATTTACATCGTCAAGGTGCTTTTTTGACGGTGAAAAAAGGGGAAGAAGTCAATGTGAGTACCATTAGTTGGGGCAACATTGGATTTGAATGGGGACGCCCTGTATTCACCATTTTGGTGCGAAACTCTAGACACAACCATAGCCTTCTCCAAGACAATACAGAGTTCACCGTATCCATTCCCACCACCTCAACCATGAAAAAAGCATTGAATACCGTGGGGAGTGTTTCAGGTAGAGATACAAATAAATGGACCTTGGCAGGGATCACCCAGCATCAGGCCAAAACCATGGATACACCTGTGGTGAAAGAAGCCAATATTTTTTATGAGTGTAAGATCATATATAACCATAAAGTGGACCCCAAAATGTTAAAGGGAGACGTGGATGTCACCAGCTACATGGATGGAGATTATCACGAAATCTTTTATGGAGAGATTGTGACTTCTTATACCAAAGATGATTTATAAAGATTAAAAAGGATGTTTGACGAAATGATTGTTGATACACATATGCATACGGAGTTTTCTTTTGACTCCAGTGAAAAGATAGAACGAATGCTGGAAAAAGCAAAAGAGCTCCACATGGGCATCACCACCACAGAGCATAAGGACTTAAATTATGAGGAAGTGGGGGGATTTCCCATTGATTTTGATGTAGACCATTATTTTAAAACCTACGAAAAATATCGTAGTGATACGTATTTCATGGGCATTGAATTGGGGCTAGACCGGAACTATACCAAGGAACTGGAGCATCTTACCTCCCAGTACCCCTTTGATATGGTCATTGGCTCCCTCCATACCATGAAAGGCTTCAATCTTTCCTCTAGAAAGTATTTGGCAAAGATGGAAGAAGAAGTTTTTTACAAAGAGTATTTGCACTATGCCAAAGAAATGGTAGAGGAACATCCATTCATCGATGCATTGGCACACTTTGATTATCCTACCCGATATTCCCCTTATAGGGAGATGCGCTATGAGGCGTATCAAGAAGATTTTGATGGACTTTTTCAGGCCATGGTGAAGCACCAAGTGACCTTAGAGCTGAATCTCAAACGGCCACTCCAAGGAGAGTTATATCATGCTTTCAAGAGTGTCTATGGTGGCTATAAAAGCCAAGGGGGGCAGTTTGTAACCCTGGCATCAGATGCCCACGTGGCAGAAGATATTGGGCGAAATTTTCATGAAGCCAAGAGTCTTTTGGATGAACTGGGCTTAGAAATCTGTTATTATAGTAACAGAGAAAGAATTTGCCAAGGATCCTCTTTGGTATAAATGAAGAAGGTGAAACCCATGAAAGAAAGCAAAATTGTATTAAACGATCTTTTGGTGAATCTCTTCCATGATATTCTTGAAATTGAGGAAAAAGCTTTAAGAGATCACGGAAGCGACTTGACCATCACGGAGATCCATACCATCGATGCCATTGGGGATGAACGGCCAAGAACCATGTCTGAAGTGGCCAGGGACTTAAACATCACCATGGGAACCTTAACCACTGCAGCAGATAAGCTCATCAAGAAAGGCTATGTGCTGAGAAAACGCACAGAAGAAGACAAACGTGTGGTATTGGTGGAGCTGACGCCAAAGGGCAGAGAAGCAAAGATTATGCATGATGCTTTTCATCAGGACATGATCAAAAGTATCACAGACACCTTAACAGAAGAAGAAGAAAGCGTGCTTATAGAGAGCTTAAAGAAACTCATGGGTTTCTTTGGAGAGAAATACGCACTGAAAAAGAACCAATAGAAAAGTGAACAGAAGGTGGGGAAAAGCATGCTTTTCCCTATTGTTATAGGGAGGATTTATAATTTGGAAATCATATTTGTACGTCATGGAGAATCAGAAGCGAATGTATTAGAACTCATGTATGGAAGCAGCGACTATTTATTGACTAGCCGGGGTAAGAGCCAGGCAAAAAAAGCAGGAGAAATTCTTCGAGGCATGAACTATGAACCTACAGCCATCTATGTGTCGTCTTTAACAAGAACCCATGAGACCTTAACCCATATGGGGTATGCGGTGGAAGAAGCCAAAAAAGATCAGCGTTTAGACGAGCGCCACTTAGGGGATTTAGAAGGTCTTGATTATCGTGTTCTCCATAAAGAGCAACCTCATTTGTTTAAAGAATGGAATGAAAACTGGCTAGAGTATAAACCCGGTGGAGGAGAAACCCATGTGGCTTTTCAAATGAGAATTCGTTCCTTCCTGAAGGATCTTGAGAAGAACCACACAAAGGAAGATCGGGTTCTTGTGGTTTGTCATGGGGGAACCATGAAGACCATCTTTGCAGAGATTTTTCAGCATCACGAGAACTATTTCTTCAACCTAGAAGTCTACAACTGTTCCCTCATGCGCTTTAAGCAAGGTCAAAAGGGGCTAGTATTAGATGCTTTGTATAACATAGACGACTGGTGTACAGGGGAGGAGGAATCTTGGACATCCAAAAGCTAAAAAAGACTCTTTTCCAAGAAAGTGCTTTTTCCATTTGCCTCACCTTATCCCCGAGATCCCTAGAAGAACTTCAGGAGCACCTTTTTGTCCTACCTTGGGATCAAGTGGACCTTTTGGAGTGGCGCGGAGATTACATGGAAGATCCAAGGATCCAGGTTTTTCAAGAAGGATTTCGCAAGATCAAAGAAGCCTCGGGGCATCGCCCTTTGATCTTTACCCTCCGTGCAAAAGAAGAAGGAGGCCAAAGTGCCCTTAGGGATGAAGCGCTGCTTCAGGTAAGACAAGCCTTGATAAAAGAAAAAGAATTTTTCATCCTGGACCTGGAAAGTCGCTACTTTCTATCTGAACATCCCATGGCTTTTGCCTATCATAGGCTGTTAGAAGACGCAAAAAAAAGAGGTCATGGGGTTCTTCTTTCTTATCATAATTTTACAGAAACCCCCGCTGATGAAGTTCTTTTGGAGATTCTTAGGAAGCAGCAAAAACTAGGAGGCGATCTTTTAAAAGTAGCCGTTCTGGCTGAAAAAACAGAGGATGTGGAGAGGCTCATGGCTCTTTCCCATGCAGCATCAAGGAAGCTTGAACAACCCATCATAGCCATTTCCATGGGGGAGAAAGGCATGGTGTCACGTTTTGATGGGAAAAATTCTGCCAGCTGTATGACCTATGTGGGGCTCACGGAAGAGGTGGCACCGGGGCAGCTTTCTTTGGCAGAGTTAAGAGAGAAACTAGGCAGAAAGTAAGAGAAAAGGGGCGGATGCGACTTGTTAAAACACCAAGAAATCATCGAACAAATGACCTTGAAGGAAAAAATAGCCTTCACTTCTGGGAAGGATAGTTGGCGGCTTCAAGACTTTCCAGAGCGAAAGATTCCTAAAATTACCCTCAGTGATGGGCCTCATGGCCTAAGACATCAAGAAGAGGGACAAGACCACTTAGGGATCAATGAGAGCAACCTGTCCACGGCTTTTCCCCCTGCGTGCCTCACGGCAGCCTCCTTTGACAAAGAGCTTCTCTTCACCATGGGGCAAGCCATTGGTCATGAAGCCCTTTGTCAAAATGTACAAGTGGTATTGGGACCAGGAGTCAATCTTAAAAGGAACCCGCTGTGTGGACGTAACTTTGAGTATTTTTCAGAGGATCCTGTGGTGGCAGGTACTTTGTCCTTGGCCTTTATTGAAGGGGTGCAGTCCATGGGTGTGGGAACTAGTTTGAAACATTTTGCCTTGAACAATCAAGAAACCAATCGGATGAAATCTGATAGTGTTGTGGATAGGAAAGCCGTCTATGATCTCTATTTGAAAGCCTTTGAAAAACCTATTTTAGAGGGGAAACCTTATACTGTCATGGGATCCTATAATTTGGTGGATGGCGTCTATGCCAGTGAAGAGCCTTGGCTCATAGGTGAAGTCTTAAGGAAAGAATTTGATTTTCAAGGGGTGCTCATGACAGATTGGGGGGCCATGAATGACAAGAAAGCTTCCTTTACCGCGGGATTAGATCTGGAAATGCCTGGGGGTGCAGGGTATTTTGACGAAGATTTGGAAAAAAGCATCTTAGACGGAACCTTTGAAGAAGCATTGCTTGACAAAGCCTGTGATCGAATCCTAGAGCTCATTCTGAAGACCACGAAAAATAGGCAAGAGCAGATGAAGGTCCTAGGTCCCTTAACAAAAGACTCCGTGGATATTAAAAAGCATCATGAACTGGCTAGAAGTATTGCTGAGGAGTCCATGGTTTTGCTCAAAAATGAAGGAGAGATTCTGCCCATAGAGCCAAAGGCATGGCCAAAGATCCATCTCATCGGGGCTCTGGCCAAAGAACCGCGTTATCAAGGTGCTGGCAGTTCCCATATTCGTCCCTATAGGGTGTCTTCACTGAAAGAAGCCTTGGCAGAAGAAGGTGTGGAAGTGACCTATCACGAGGGATATCTGTTGTCTGGGGATGAAGCCTTTGTAGAAGAAGCGTGCCTAGAAGAAGTGGGGGCAGAGGACCTGGTGATCCTAGCTGTAGGCCTTCCGGAGTCTTACGAGTCCGAAGGATTTGACCGAAAACACATGAAGCTACCACCGGGTCAAAATGCCTTGGTTCATGCCTTGGCCAACAGAAACCAATCCATGGTGGTGGTGCTCTATGGCGGTGCACCCACAGAGCTTCCCTGGGTTTCTAAGGTCCAAGGATTGTTAAACGCCTATTTACCAGGACAAGCTGGTGGAGAAGCCGTGAAGAATGTCCTTCTAGGTAAAGTGAACCCTTCAGGAAAATTAGCAGAGACCTATCCCCTGGACTATAAAGACGTGGTGTCTTCTGCCTACTATGGGAAAGATCCCTATGATGCTTGGTATTTAGAGGGTCTTTATATGGGGTATCGGTATTTTGATAAAGCAGAAAAACCCGTACGATTTCCCTTTGGTTTTGGTCTTTCCTATACCACCTTTTCTTATGGCCCAGTGCACCTTGAAGAGCATAAAGAACAAGAGCGCTATGAAATCACCCTATCCATTAAAAATACCGGCAACAAAGCAGGCAAAGAAGTGGTGCAGCTTTATGGCGGCTATGAAAAAATCAAAGGCTATCATGTGAAGAAAAGTCTTTTAGATTTTGCAAAAGTCTCCTTGGCTCCATCTGAAGAAAAAGAAGTGCGTTTTCTAGTGCCCAAGAGAGCGCTAGAAGAATACGACCGACACTATGGGCAAAGGGTGCTCTACGAGGGAGGCTATGTCTTTTCTGTGGGGAGCTCTTCAAAAAGTCTCCATGGAGAGGTGCGGGTTTCTTTGGTCGGAGTACAGCCCATCGTTGAAGTGCTCTCGCCTTTCTATGATCGAGGAGAAGGGGTTCCTTCGGAAGAAGATTTTCTGAAGCTTTTGGGAGAGCCTGTGGTAAAGAAACTGGTCACAAAACCCTATACCATAGACCATACCTTGGGGGAAATGAAAGAAGAGCCACAGATGCGCTATATTCTAAAGAAGCTCACCAATACCCTAAAAAGGGCAACTGGCGTTACCGATGTAAATGATCCAGCCTATTTGGCTGTGGAAGCCATGTTTATGCAAACGCCAGTGAAGCGATTGACCCTTTTGGCGCCAGACAAAATGCCCAAACACTTAGGAGAAACCTTGGTGGATGTGGCCAATGGAGAGTATTTGAAGGCAGCGGCCAAGGCTGTGAAAAGAAGAGAGAAGCGTTAAAAAGCGCGCAAAAAAAAGATGCGGTGGCAATGCACCGCATCTTTTTTATTCCAGGGGCTCTTTTTCTATAGCCGCTGGTTCTTCATGGTCCTTTTGGAAAGATTTGGCCTCTCTAGCCAGTTCCAGTGCTTTTCTACGGGCTTCTTTAGCCTGTTCTTTTTTCTTCTTTTGGGCATCTAGATTGGGTTTGTAGACCAGATAAAGCCCAGAGACGGCGCCCACATAAATGAGCAATCCAGCCAGAAGGGCTACATAAAATTTTGTTTCCATAATCATCACCTTACCTGGCTTCATTATAGCATTTTAAGTGGATGAGGGAGAAGTTTCTTTCTAAAATCTGTTATAATGACCAGTAGGATGGTGATGATTATGGAGCCTTTGGCTAGTCTTATGCGCCCCAAAACCCTACAGGAAGTGCTGGGGCAAACCCACCTCATTGGGGAAGGAAAATTATTAACGAGCATGGTGTCTAGTGGTACATTGATGAATATGATTTTTTATGGTCCTCCTGGAGTGGGAAAAACCACAGTGGCAAGGCTACTGGCAGATTTGACAGATCGAAAATTTATCAGCTTAAATGCATCCACAGATTCTTTGAAAGATGTGAAAAATGCATTGGAAGAAGTGAATATGTTCATGGGCCAAAAAGGTCTTCTACTCTACATTGATGAGCTTCATCTTTTCAATCGCCGAAATCAACAGGTCCTCTTGGATTATATGGAAAGTGGACGCATCGTCTTGGTGGGATCCACCACAGAAAACCCGCATTTTGCAGTATTTAAAGCGCTGCTTAGTAGGGCCATTGTGGTGGAATTTAAGCCCCTTGGCTTTCAAGAGGTCCTAGAGGGCCTTCATGGCGCCATTGCCTACTACAAAGAGGCACAGGAACTGGAGGCGGTGCACATAGAGGAAAGTACCTTAAGGGCATTAACCAGTCTTGCAGGGGGAGATCTTCGGAAAGCGCTGAATAATTTAGAGCTTCTTTTCATCGCCAAGAAACGTACCAATCAAAAGGTGTTGGACATCACCCCAGAGGATGCGGAAAATATCTTGCAACGAAAAATCATGAACTTTGATGTGGATGGTGATGAGCACTATGATCTTTTGAGTGCTTTTCAAAAGTCCATTCGTGGCAGCGATGCCGATGCTTCGCTTTTGTATTTGGCCATGCTCCTAAAAGGGGGCGACTTAATCTCCGTGAATCGGAGATTACTGGTCATTGCGGCCGAAGACATTGGTCTGGCCAATCCATCGGCCATGTCGTTGGTGAAAGCCTGCACCGATGCAGCTTTAGTCCTTGGGCTACCAGAAGGTAGAATTCCTTTGGCTGAGGCGGTGATCTACCTTGCCACCTCGCCCAAGTCCAACTCCGTGGTCACGGCCATAGGCAAGGCCAACAGGGCCTTGGAGGCGGCATCCTCATTAGAAATCCCACTACATCTTAGAGACGGGCATTATGAAGGGGCGAAATCTCTGGGACGCATGCAAAAGTATTTGTACCCTCATGATTATAAAGATCATTATGTGGCACAAGACTATATGCCTAAGTCCATGGCCAAGGAGAAGTTTTATGAACCTCAAGAGAACAAATATGAAGAGCAGCTGCGCCTTTATTGGCAAAAAGTCAAAGGGGACAGATAAGTCCTTTTAAAAGTTGACACTTTTACTCGGAATTGATACAATTTATGGATGAAATGCCTTGGAGGTGTAGAATTGAAATTATCAACGAAAGGAAGATATGGTGTCAAAGCCATGATGGATTTAGCAGTGCATTATGGAACTCAACCAATCTCCATTAAAAGTATCTCAGAACGTCAAGGAATCTCTGAATACTACTTAGAGCAGCTTTTTGCCCCCTTAAGACGTGCAAAGCTGGTGAAAAGTGTACGGGGTGCCCAGGGGGGATACATCCTAAATAGGCTCCCAAAAGAAATCACCATTTTAGAGATCATGGATGTGCTGGAAGGACCTGTGGAGATTTCAGATTGCTTGGAAACGGATGAATGTGACTATCTTGATATGTGTGCCACGAGAGTATTATGGCAAAAAATTAAAGATTCCATCAACTCTGTCATGGCAGGCATTACCCTTCAAGATATGCTAAATGATTATAAATCCCTACAAGCCACACCAATTACAGAGGGGATCTTTCTACATGAGTAAATACATCTATTTAGACAATGCAGCCACCACAAAGATGGATGATCGGGTTTTCGAGGCCATGAAGCCGTACTTTTTAGAGGTTTATGGCAATCCTTCCTCTGTGTATTCCATAGCGAGAGAAGGAAAGTCTGCCATGAAAAGAACCAGAGATGTGGCGGCCAAGCTTCTTGGTGCCGAAGCTAAGGATATTTACTTTACCTCTGGAGGTACTGAGGCGGTGAACTGGGCCTTGAAAGGGGTGCTGTATGGGCATAAAGACCAGGGCAATCATGTGATTTCCGTCGTAACGGAGCACCATGCCAGTTTACACACCTTGGCGTTTTTAGAGAAACAAGGCTTTGAGGTGACGTACTTATCTGTGGATGAAGAAGGCCAAATCGATCTTGGTGCGTTGAAACAAGCCATGAGAAAAGAAACAGTTCTTGTGAGCGTTATGGCGGCCAATAATGAAATTGGAACGTTGATGCCCCTAAAGGACATTGGCACCCTTTGTCAGGAACACGGGGTGTATTTCCACACAGATGCTGTGCAAGCTCTGGGGGCCATGGACATTGATGTGGAAGAGATGCATATTGATTTTCTCTCAGCCTCTGCCCATAAGTTTCATGGGCCTAAAGGGGTTGGGTTTCTATATGCCAGAAGTGGCATTGTCATTGAGAACCATCTTCATGGTGGGAACCAAGAACGGGGAAGACGCTCTGGGACGGAAAATGTGGCAGGCATCGCAGGCATGGGGAAGGCGCTGGCCATACTCCAGGAAGAGAAAGAGAAGAAAAATGAAATCCTAAGGCATCTAAGGGCACTTTTATACCAGGAGCTGAAAGAGTTGCCGGGCATGCGTTTAAACGGCCCGAAGCTAGAGCATCGTCTCCAAAACAACTTAAATGTCTCTTTTCAAGGGGTGGATGGAGAAGGACTTCTCATGAACTTAGATCTTCTGGGAATTTTGGCCTCCTCTGGCAGTGCCTGCACTTCTGGTGCCATCGATGAATCTCATGTGCTCTTGGCCATCGGGGTCCCTAAAGACTATATTCGTGGCAGCCTTCGGTTAACCTTGTCTAAATACAATACAGAAGAAGAAGTGAAAGAAGCGGGGAGACTTATCAAAGAAACAGTCCTGAGGTTACGTACAATGAATCGAGCCTAAAGGCAACAGTATGTGTGATGTTAGAGTGAAGAAATAAAGGTGAAGAAAAACATGAAGAAAAGAGTAGTACTGGGTATGTCTGGTGGCGTAGATTCTGCCGTTGCGGCATACCTTTTAAGAGAACAAGGTTATGAAGTCATCGGGGTTACGATGCAAGTATGGCAAGATGACAATGGATTTAAAGAAAGAGAAGGTGGATGCTGCTCTTTATCAGCCGTGGATGATGCAAGAATGGTGGCAGATACGTTAGAGATCCCCTTTTATGTGATGAACTTTAAAGAAGTGTTTAAAGAGAAGGTCATCGATTATTTCATGGAGGAATACATTGAAGGCCGAACCCCCAATCCTTGTATTGCTTGCAACCGATACATCAAGTTTGATGAACTTCTCCATAGGGCGGAGGTTTTGGGTGCAGATTATGTAGCCACGGGGCACTATGCGCGGATCTATGAAAAGGACGGTCGTATGGTCATTGAGAAGGCCGAGGATGATACCAAAGACCAAACCTATGCACTCTATAATTTGACCCAAGAGCAGCTCAGGAAGACCCTGATGCCTTGTGGAGAGTACAAAAAGACAAGAATTCGAGAAATTGCCAAGGAAATGGATTTGGGGGTACACAATAAAAAGGACTCCCAAGAGATTTGCTTCATCGATGACAACAATCATGGACGATACATTTATGAAAAGAAGCCTGAACTAAGAGTGCCAGGGAATTTTGTAGACCCCAAAGGACAGGTGCTGGGGCAGCATAAGGGCATTGCTTATTACACCATAGGCCAAAGAAAAGGATTGGGTTTATCCTTAGGAAGACCTGTATTCATCTCCGCCATCCATAAAGACACCCAAGAAATTGTCTTAACAGATGAATCGGCCCTCTTTAAGAAGGCCTGTGTGGCAGATGATGTGAATTGGGTATCCATGGAGGCTATTACAGAACCTTACAAGGCCAAGGCCAAGATTCGGTACTCTGCAAAGCCAGCGGATTGCACCATTTATCCTTTAGATGGGAACAGAGTACGGGTGGTCTTTGAGGAGAAACAACGGGCCATGACCAAAGGTCAAGCTGTGGTGTTTTATGAGCACAATCTGGTGCTAGGTGGAGGCACCATCTATGAAGTAGAAGAGGATTAAAAGGGGGGTGGAAACACCTCTCTTTTTAGCATAAAAATATACAGAATATATTGACACTACTGAGAAGAAACGACTATGATAAGGAAGAGAAGGCGAAAGGTTGGTGTATGAAAATGGCACAAACAAAAAGGTTTTGGCTGCCTTATGCAAGTTATGATCTAAAAAATATCCAAGAGTTTCTCATGGACAAAGCTCAGGAAGGCTATCGCTTGAAAAAAATAGGCGCGTATTTCCCCGTTTTTGAAGAAATAGATCGGGATCAGCCCGTGGTTTATCACTTTGAGCCCACGGTGAAGGATGCACAAAAACCTACTGAAGAACTGAAAAAATCCAGAGAAGACCGTGGGTGGGTTTATGCTGGCACCTTAAGTGATTTTTTTCATGTTTTTTACGCGGAAAAGAATGAAGACGATTTTTATGGTCCAGAGCATTCCATGGGGGCGAAATTTGAAGAAAAACTGAAAAAAGAGCGCCGTGCGCTGCTGTTTATCCTACCCTCCACTGCACTCTACATCTTCAGTTTATTGCTACGCCCTTCTTATGAATCTTTTGATATGTGGCTGTATTTCAAGTTTAACTGGCTCATTGTATTGTCTATTCTTTTATATGGAGTGACGGTGATCTCGAAGATCATCCATTATCACAAGCTAAAAACCATCATGAGGGACATTGAAGAAGAGAACCGCTTCACGGTGAGTTCTTCCAAGACGTTTAAGGTGATCAAAGTTTTTGGCAGCACTGTCATCTTGGGGTTTATGGCATTATTTCTACTTCAGCTTTTTACATCGGCAAAAGATTGGACAGGGTTTACCTATCCCAAAGAGGATGCAGGCATCATCGATGAGGTGGCCTTAAAAGTACAAGAGGCTTATGAAGAACATTATAGCTTCGTCAGTGAAGAAGACTTTAATGGAAACTATCAAGATTTTCCCAGCATCTTACTGCCCAAAAGAGAACAAATCATGCATTATATGGGTGCGCGGGAAGGATTTAAGTCTAGTCATGTAGGCTATACCGAAGCCATTAATGAAAAAGTAGCGAAGAATGCACTCCAGGTTATTATGGAGAGTGATCTCATCTTCATGCCTTCCGAAACAAGCTATGATAGATCGGACCAAAAAGGGGTTCAGCACATCAGTCTTGTGGTCTATGACAATAGGTACCATTACCTTCAATATGGGAAGAAGATTTTAAGCTTCCGTTTCCCTCTGGATTTTCAGGAGTATGAAGAGGATATACTAAACTTTGCCGTGAATCAGTTGAAAGAAGGCGATTCATAAGTAGACCAAGAAAGGAGATTTTATTAATTAGCCGAGAACACTCGTGACTTCAGTCATGAGATGAATCGACTTCGGACAAGGTGTGTCTTTCGACACGTCAATTGTCCGACATATGTTAACTTGGTAATTGGTAAAACGCTAATATTTAGAGGTAATAACTGGAAAAAACATTT
>DOKV01000088.1 GCA_003510765.1 Clostridiaceae bacterium
AAAAAGCTGAAGAATCTTCAGCTTTTTTGTGTTACTATGAGTTTAGAATGGCTCCAGAGAAGGAGCAGAAAGGGGTAAGGGCATATTGCCCAGTGAATTATAGTGGATGAAAATATGAAAGAAGAACTGACCATGGAGGAAGCCATGGCTGGATTTTCCTTAAACAAAGTGAAGGATGGGGATATTTTAGAAGGCTCCATCTTAAAAGTCAGCAAAGAAGAGATCATCGTCAACATCAACTACTTTGCAGATGGGGTTATTCCTAGAGAGGAGCTCACCAAAGACCATGGAGAGGATCTTACAACTACCTATCAAGTGGGGGATCTTTTGAAAGTCATTGTACTGAAAGCCGATGATGGAGAAGGTAATGTACTGCTCTCTAAGATCAAAGCTGATGCTATAGTAGCCCATGGAGATCTTGAGAAAGCCTTAGAAAACAAGACTCCCGTTAAGGTCTATGTTCAAGAAGTGGTCAAAGGAGGTCTTCGAGTGTTTTATCAGGGACTTTCTGGATTCATGCCTGCGTCCTTAATCTCTGACAGTTATGTAGAAAACCTTCAAGACTTTGCACAAAAGACTTTAGATGCTTTGGTGGAAGAATATGATGAGGAAGAAAACAAGCTGATTTTCTCCAGAAGAGCACTTTTAAAAGTCCAAGGTGAAAAGAACAAGAAAAAGCTTCTTCAAGAGCTGAAAGAAGGAGACTCTGTGGAAGGAGTGGTGGCCAACTTAGCCGCTTATGGTGCATTTATTGATCTGGGCGGTCTCACGGGCCTTGCCCATATTAGTGACTTATCCTATAGAAGGATTCAGCATCCTAGTGAAGTTTTATCCGTGGGGGATGCTGTAATTGTACACATTCAAAAAATAGATCGTAAAAACGAAAAAATATCCCTGTCTTTGAAAAACAAAGCAGAGGATCCATGGATGCGCATAGGGGCCATCAAAGTGGGCTCTTTTTATGAGGGCACAGTGAAGCGCCTCATTGATGCAGGGGCCATTGTTGAACTGGAAAACGGTATTGACGGCTTGGTCCACATTTCTGAGATTTCTTCTTCCCCTGTTAGCCATGCAAAAGAAGTTCTTCAAGAAGGACAACAGGTGAAGGTGAAAGTTATGGATATCGACGAGGACCGAAAAAGAATCAGCTTTTCTCTCCGAGAAGGGGAAGAAGAACAAAGCTTCTATGATGAAGAAGATGCTGTGACTTTAGGCGATGTATTTTCTAAACTTATGGAACAATTTAAAGGGGATGAATAAAAATGAATATATTGGCGAGCTATGAACCGAAAAAGGTGTTGTCATATTTTGAAGAATTGACCAAAATTCCTAGAGGATCTGGTAATGAACAAGCAGTGTCCGATTATCTGAAAAAATTCGCCACAGATCGAGGTCTCTTTGTGATCCAAGATGACGTACTCAACATCATCATCAAAAAGCCTGGGACCCCAGGCTATGAAAATAGTCCCCCAGTGATTATTCAAGGGCATATGGATATGGTGGATGAAAAAAATAACGACACCGTTCATGATTTTAATAAAGACCCCTTGAAACTACGCGTGGTAGAGGATCATCTTTATGCCACCGGAACGACCTTGGGTGCAGACAATGGCATTGCCGTAGCTTATGCATTGGCTATTCTAGACAGTCATGACTTGGCCCATCCACCACTGGAAGTGCTCATCACCGTAGAAGAAGAAACAGGTATGCTTGGAGCAGCTTCAGTAGAAGGGCACCATTTTGATGGTAAAATGCTCATCAATATAGACTCTGAAGAAGAAGGCACCTTCCTTGTGAGCTGTGCAGGAGGAGCGAGACAAACGGTGACGCTTCCGCTGTCTAGAGAAGCAGCTTCATCTTTTACCTATAAATTATCTTTGACAGGTTTAAAAGGCGGTCACTCTGGTATGGACATTATCAAAGAACGTGGCAATGCCAATGTTCTTTTGGGCAGAACACTCCTTGCCTTAGGAAATACCTTCTCCTTTAGGGTGGGCAATCTCAAGGGAGGCTCTAAGAACAATGCCATACCACGTGAAGCGGAAGCGCTCTTATCCTTTCAAGAGGAACCCTCTGGTCTTATGGATGCTGTAAAGAGCATTGAAGCGCTATTGGCCAAGGAAATTGAAACTCAAGACGGAGGACTCACGTTGACCATCCAGGAAGAAAAAGCCCTAGGAGGCGTTCTTCTTTATGATGAAGTCACCACCAAAAAAGCGCTAGGTCTCTTAGCGACGCTACCTAATGGCGTTGTCAGCATGAGCCAAGACATTCCAGGTCTTGTGGAAACTTCTTTGAATCTAGGAGTCCTCCATGAGAAAGATGCGTTCTTGTATTTTGATTTTGCCGTTAGAAGCAGTGTGGGCTCAAGAAAAGACATGATGCTTCAAAAGATCTCTGTATTAGCAGAAGCCTTTGGGGCTGAAAGCGCCATTACCTCTTCCTATCCTGAGTGGCAATATGCCAAAGACTCTGCCTTAAGAGATACCTTTGTGAAAGTCTACGAAGAAAAATATGGTCAGTCGCCTAAAATAGAAGCCATCCATGCAGGACTAGAGTGTGGTATTTTGGCTGGACGCATCAGTGGTTTAGACATGATCAGTTTAGGGCCAAACCTACACGATGTGCACACCCCTGATGAACATATGGACCTACATTCTGTGAAAAATGTCTATGAGTTCTTGGTCGACGCTTTGAAACAATTGAAGTAAAGGTGGGCTAGAACATGAAGAACTTCAAAAATCGAGCCTTTCTTTTGGCTCATGAAGACCTTATGGTTCTGGATGTACGCTATGACATGGCTGATGGGACCTACGGGAGAAAAGCATATGAAGCAGGGCATTATAAAGGCGCGTATTTTCTAGATTTGGATATGGATTTGGCGGGTCCTGAGAAAAACCACGGAGGACGCCATCCCTTACCCCCTCGGGAAAAGCTTCAAGAAAGACTAAGAAGTTTTGGTCTTTCCAAGGGGCAACCCGTTCTCATTTATGATGATGGTGATAACGCTGCGGCAGGAAGGCTTTGGTGGATGCTCAAATACTATGGTCTTGAGGAGGTCTATGTGCTCGCTGGTGGATTTTCCTCTTTGGCTCCTGAAGATTTGACTAAAAACACTTCACAGAAGAGCCCAGGGGACATTGTCTTGGAAGAAAATAACCATATGACGGCTTCCTATGAGGAAGTCAAAGCCTATGCCGAGAAAGACGTGGCCTCGAGAAATACCGTTCTTGTGGATGCAAGGGCTAAGGAGCGTTACAAAGGCCTAGTGGAGCCCATAGACATCATGAAAGGGCACATCAAGCACGCTCAAAATGTTTTTTTTAGAGATCACTTTGATGCACACAACATACTTCAACTAGATAAAACAAAAGAAAACTTTAAAGAGATCCTTTCATATGAAGACGTCATTGTCCATTGTGGTTCAGGAGTTACTGCCTGTACCAACATCATGGCTTTGGATGAGCTTGGAAAACCATCTAGGCTCTATGTGGGCAGTTTCAGCGATTTCATCAGTTATGAGGGGAATACTGTGGAAAGGGACTAGCAAATGAAAACACGACTCATCGGTATGAGGACCATCAAAACTGCTTTGGTGGTGGTTCTTGCCTACATCGTCTCGTCTTTTTTAAATGATGAACTTTCTTTTTCCATGATCTATGCCGCTGTGCTTTGCGTGGAAACCTCTGTGGTATCTAGTGTGAAAATTGGGTACAACAGAGCTTTGGGCACTGTCATTGGTGGCGTCATTGGTCTGGCATTGACTTATGTGCCAATGTATGGCGGCATCACCATGGCTGTAGGGGTGGTCATCACCATCTTGTTTTGCAATCTCTTAGACATCAAAAAAGCTACGGGTATTGCCATCACGCTGGTGATCATCATCATCATCGGTTCTGCAGAGGTGGCACCTTCCTATTATGCCATACAGCGAACCTTTGACACCGTGGTGGGCATCATCATCGCCACCATCGTGAATCTTCTCATTTATCCACCGGATCAAATGCGTAGGGTAAAAGAAGGGTTTTCCCAATATAAAGAGTTGGCCATCCAAGTGGTGGGCGATGTGATTCTTTATGGCATGATCGATGGATTAGAAGCCCTTGGAAAGAGCCTAGACGATGTGAAAGATCGATTCAACGCCTTAAATAAGGAACTCTCGATCTTGAGAAAATATGACAAGGAAGAGTATGAATACTATCAACACCTCTTGGAATTTGCTGAAAAAGTCTTTATTTATGCGGAAGCCATTAGTTTGAGTGAACCCACAGTCCGGATGACCAAAGACAATCATCAACGACTCTTCAAAGTGCTTTCTTTAGAGATTCTTACAGAAGACTTTGTGACGCCACAAGATTCTACCAGAGAGGACCTGATCTACAATTATAATTTGGCAAAACTCATTGCAGCACTAGATAAGATTCAACGAACCAAAGTCTTTGTGCATGAATAACCTTCGCTAGCCAATGACATCAACGCGCATGGTCTTTGGGGAACATCCATTGAGGATGGGTTCCTGGAGACCATGCGTTTTTACTGCAGCAAGGGAACACCAAAGCTTTTCTTTTGACCTTGACTAGAAAAAATGTAGAGATGCACAATATAGATGTTCCAAGGTCTTATCTTTACAAGTTTAAACGTCTATGAAGAACCCTTATAAAAGATTTAAATCCATTTTATCGCCTTGTTTAAAAAATTCTATGGTGGTAAACTATAAAGTAGGAATTTTTCAGATGAGAGATTCGTTAATAACACATTCGCGGAGGGTTTGACATGCGATACATTCTTGCCTCAGCCTCAGAAAGAAGAGAAGAACTCTTACGAAGACT
Organism: Clostridiaceae bacterium; assembly: GCA_003510765.1. Taxonomy (GTDB): domain Bacteria; phylum Bacillota; class Clostridia; order Clostridiales; family Clostridiaceae; genus Proteiniclasticum. The sequence continues at coordinate 4,830 of DOKV01000088.1, forward strand.
CGGAATTTCCTTCGAAATTTTGGTGTCTCATTTCGACGAGGATCTGATCCCTTTTGAGGGAGATGTGAGAAAGTATGTGGAAACCTTGGCATTTCAAAAAGCTAATAGTATCAGAACCTCTTTCACCAAGGATGCGGTGATTATTGGGAGCGATACGGTGGTGTACGCAAAAGGGACCATTCTTGGAAAACCAACTTCTTATGAGGATGCTTTTTCCATGATGTCCTTGTTAGCAGGAAACCATCATGAAGTCTATTCCGGCGTGGCCTTGATTTTGCCTGGTGAAGAAGGAGTAACACAGTTCTCTGTATGCACTTCAGTATATTTTTCTGCCATGACCCATGAAGAAATTCATAGCTATTTGAAGAAAAATGAATGGCAAGACAAAGCCGGTGCTTATGGCATTCAAGGATCTGCGAGTCTTTTTATTGAAGGGATTCAAGGAGACTATTACAATGTCATGGGACTCCCTATTCAAGCATTGTATACGGAACTGAAAAACCTTCAGATGCTCTAGTTGTGGCATGGGCAATCTAGGAGGCAGTTATGGAAAACAGAATTATGGATATGGCATTGCATGAACGCCCACAAGAAAGACTCTTACGCTATGGGGCTGAAAGTCTTTCTAATAGTGAACTTTTGGCGGTAATCTTAAGAGTTGGGACGAAAGAGGAGAACATCATTCAGCTCTCCCAAAAAATCATCACCGTATTTAATGGGATCAACGGTCTCTTAGAGGCTTCCCAAGAAGAACTCATGAAGATTCCAGGCATAAAGGAAGCGAAGGCTTCCCAAATCCTGTCCATGGCAGAAATGGCCAAAAGGTTTCAAACCTATCGAAGTGGGGATCTCTACAAAATTAATGCCCCCAGCGACGCTGCAGATTTACTCATGGTGGAGCT
>DOKV01000051.1 GCA_003510765.1 Clostridiaceae bacterium
GGCCATTCAAGCTTTGGGCTTTACTGAAATCTTCACCATTTCCGCTGCCACTGGTGAAGGAGTGGAAGAGATGATGAAGGCTTGTGCCGCTAAGCTTCAGACCATTCCCATCACCGAAACCATCTATGATGATGAGGATTTCTTTGTCCCAGAAATTAAAAAGTTCACCTACGAAATCCAAGTGGATGAAGAGGGAGTCTATGTGGTTTCAGGAACCTTTGTGGACCGACTACTCCATGCAGTGGACATCAATAATCCAAGCCATCTACGGTATTTCCATAAAGTACTTGGCAATAAAGGTGTATTACAAGAACTAAGAGATATGGGTATTCAAGATGGTGATTTCATTCGATTGAATGATTTCGAATTTGAATATTATGCCTAGGAGGAAGCTATGATAACAACAAAACAACGTGCTTATTTAAGAAGCCTTGCAAATAAGCTAGATGCCATCTTCCAAGTAGGAAAAGGCGGCATTGAAGCCCCTTTTCTGAGACAAGTTGAAGATGCCTTAGAAAAGAGAGAGCTGATCAAGATTCACGTACTGGAGAATAGTGGACTGGATGCAAGAGAAGCCCACGACCAGCTGGTGAGTGCCATTGGATGTGAAGGTGTTCAAATCATTGGCTCAAAAATTGTTTTATACAAAGAAAGCAAAAACAACAAGAAGATTCAACTGCCTAGATCATGAAGATCGGGATTCTAGGGGGAACCTTCAACCCCATTCATTGGGGCCATTTGGAGATGGCTGTGAAGGCCAAGGAGGCTTTTCAGCTGGATGAAATTCTCTTTATGCCCAATTACCTTCCACCACATAAAGACAGACCTGAGACAACCCTAGCCCACAGAACGCATATGCTACAGTTGGCGCTAACACCCTATAAAGACTTCCAATGGTCTTCTTTAGAAATTGAAAAAAAAGGGATTAGTTATACTTTTGAAACCCTAGAAGAAATCACGAGGATCTACCCCCATGATGTGTTTTATTTCATCATCGGGGAAGATTCCTACGTGAATTTTTTCCGTTGGAAAAATCCTGAAAGGATCCTATCTTTGGTGAAGCTCATTGTATTTCAGCGTAAAGGCTTGGCTGTCTTGGACGCCAAAGACACGGACGCTTTGATTCAACAGGAAAAAGCCACGGTACATTTTTTGAAAGAAGAGATCATGGAAGTATCCAGCAGCAGCATTCGCCAACGCATCGAGGAAGGTGCACCTTGGTCTCATTTGGTCCCTGATTCTGTGGCACAGTTTATCAAAGAGCATCATCTATATGAAACTTCTCCTTGGTCCATGGCAAAGCTCCGAGAAGAGCTTCATAAGAGGCTCTCTCCAAAGCGTGTACGTCATGTCTTAGGGGTGGAGAAGCTGGCCATGGCATTGGCCCAAAAGTATGGAGAAGACCCTAAGGAAGCTCAAGAGGCCGCCTTGTACCATGACCTCTTAAAAGAGTGGTCCACTAAGGATCTCATGGCCTACATTAAAGCCCATGGAGAAGACCCTGGAGAAGGCGTAAATGCGCCTCAAATTCTCCATGCCCAAGCAGGCGCAATTTTTGCTCAGGTCACCGGTGGAGTCACCAGCCATGAGGTGCTCATGGCCATTCGATACCATACCACGGGTCGTAGTGCCATGAGCACCCTAGAGAAAATTGTGTACTTGGCAGATTTGGCTGAAGAGGGCCGTCACTACGAAGGTGTGGACACTTTACGTCATCTACTCCAGGTGAACTTAGATGAAGCCATGCTCTTTTCTTTAGAAGGCACTAAAAGAGTACTGAAAGATCGAGGATTAAAACCCACAGGCACTTTACAAGAAGCCATGGCCTATTACCATGCAGCGCTAGAAGGAAAAAAGAAACATGATGAATAAAGACCTCAATACCATTGAAAAAAATATACCCATGACCTATGTGGGGGAGAAGATCAAAACCTATCTCAAAGAATCCCTAGACTTATCCTCCAGATTTTTACGCAATGCTGCCCTATCCAAACGGATTCAAATCAACGGGAAAGTGGTGAAATTAGACTATATTCTTCGTGAAGGAGATGTCTTGAAAATTTCATTGGTGGCAAAGGAGTCCCAAGATATTACCCCTGAAAACATACCTTTGGATATTGTGTACGAGGATGAAGCGCTACTCGTGGTGAATAAATCACCCCACATGGTGGTCCACCCAACAAAATCCTATACCAGTGGTACCCTTAGTAATGCCGTGATGTATCATTACCAAAGCAAGGGGGAAAAAACCATCATTCGACTGGTTTCTAGGCTGGACATGAATACCTCTGGTCTTCTGGTTTTAGCGAAAAATCAATTTGTTCATGCAAAGATTTCTAAAGATATGAAAGAGGAAACCTACGACAAATACTACGTGGCCATTGTGGCAGGATCCTTTCCAAAGGATATGACCCTCATGGATTTTCCCATCTATAGAGATCCAGAAGAACCCTATCGACGGGTTGTGGACCCGAGAGGCCAACAAAGCCTCACAAAAGTACAGGTTCTAGATGAAAAAAACGGGTATAGTGTACTCTTACTCCAGCTTTTGACGGGTAGGACCCACCAGATTCGTGTGCACTTAAGCCATTTGGGCTATCCTATTTTAGGAGATGAACTCTATGATGGCGACCTTTCGCTACTATCAAGACAAGCGCTCCATGCAGTGAAACTCTCTTTTCATCATCCTGTGACAGATGAAAAGATCACGGTTTGCGCAAATCTGCCAGAGGATTTGTCAAAGGTTTTAGAGGATCTCTCCCTCGTAATACCTCCTGTGGAAGCGTTGCCCAGTCTCCCCTAAGAAAGTCTCTAACCGCTGCCCTAAAAGAATTCAATTACGAAAGAACTCTTCAGTACAAAGGACTGTGGGGTTCTTTTTTACATCCTATTTTTGGAAAATTCATAATAGGATGGTAGAATAAAGAGAAGTAAAGATGCATGACCATAGAAAGGAGGGCCTGCTATGCCAGCCAAAAAATCTCATGATCTAAGAGAAAGCTTTTCTCACCCTGATCTTCTTGACTATCGAAGAAAGGAGAAAAAAACCATGGAAAATTCCTGTGTCACAGGAAGTGAGGCTTTGGAGGAGAAGGATACATCTCCATGGAGACGAAATCGCACCCTCTATTTACTGTCTCAGTTGATGTTTTACCTGGGAATCCTCATCCTCATATATCTAGTGATTCGTTCTCTGTAATCTTGATGCTGCGAAAGG